>CACYBP010000114.1 GCA_902772625.1 Oscillospiraceae bacterium | reverse complement strand
GGCCTTATTTGCGATAGGGGGCCAGAGCCGCGTCGGCCTTGGCGTTGATGGCGGTGCGGTCGCCGTATTTCGCGGTGTTCAGGGCGTCGAAGGCGGTGGCGGTCCTGGCTTCGGCGTCCGCGTCGCCGTTCATGGCGGCCTTGACGGCGCCCGCGGCGGCCTTGACGGCGTTGATCTGATTGGCGAAGGTGTTGCCGGCGTTGGCGACGGTCTTCTGGATGCCGAAGACGCTGTTGAAGTACTTGACCACCGGCTCGCCCGAGGTGACCTTCTCACGGAAGGTGAACATGCCCGGGGTGTTGGCGAATTCGTACTCGATGAAGGTCTCGGTCTGCTCCTTGCCGTCGACGATCTTGCTTTCCTTCTTCACGTCGTAACGGTAGAGGTCGCCGGTCCGGTACACCACGGCGCGCGGCCAGTATTTGCCGAAGATGAAGAATTTGTACTCCGGCTCGGCCAGAGCGGTCAGCCCCAGATCGGGGGCGACGTAAACGTGGCCGAAGCTTTTGAGCTTTTTGTCGGCTTCCTTGGTCTTCATCCGCGGGACGAAAAGCTCGTTGAAGATTTTGGTTCCTTCTTCCACCTGGGCGTTGTGCGCCAACACCATCGGCAGATCCGCATGGACGTAATCGAATGCTTTCATGCCCAGTTTTTTGCAGGTTTTGCGGCAGATGTAATTGCCGTCGGTCAGTTTCTGCGACTGGAAGACGTTGATTTCTTCGCCGCAGATCGCGCATTTCTGTGCCATGGACGAGACCCTCCTTGTATTCTTTCGCTTTTTTCGGATCCGCGCGCCGGAAAGGCGCGGCATCCGCTGGTTCCATCATACTTTCTTTTTCGGGATTTGTCAAGTTTTTTGGACCGGCGTGGCGAAAAATCGCTTTTTCGGCATGAAAAAGCCTCCCGTCCTGCGGGGCGGGAGGCAAAGCGTCTTGCTTTCAGGCCTCTTCTCCGTAACGGAAGAGGATCTTCCCGGTGTCGAAATACACGTCCCGGTAGCCCTCGGCCGCCTCGTGATTCCCGAGCACCGCCCAGCGGATGAAGCCCTCGCCGCCCCGGGGATCGTCACCCTCAAGCCCCACCTGGTAATTCCCGTCGGCGGGGACCTCGAACCACAGGTTCTTTTCCTCCCATTCTTCGTTTGAGAAGGGGAGCGAGGCGCAAAGCTCTCCGGAATCGAGATCCCGGACGAAAAGCCGGCAGGCGCACCCCGCGGCGCGGGTCTCGGCCCGGAAGAGCTTTTTTTCGCCCGCCCGGATCCACACGCCCTGGTAAAGGGCGGCGCGTCCCTTTTCCAGGCTCCGGATATACCCGTAGGAGCGGTTCTGATCCTCCTTGCCGCCCTCCCGGTGCACCCCCGCCGAGTCGGGGTCGGCGTTCTTCGTGAAGGACCAGAACACCCGCCCGTCGGTAAAATCGCCGTTGTGGAGACGCATTTCAGAGTGATACTGATTCATGTCCGAGATCTGGGTATCGAAGAAATTGGCCTCGATGGCGTCGATCCGGTTCCGCTCGAAGCGCACGTGAGTCACCGGGTGATTCCCGCGCTTGTCCGTATAGGGATTATAGATCCAGTTGCCCATGGTGGCGAAATGATTGTCGTGGATATAGACGTCGCGCACCTCCACGGTCTCCAGATCCCCGGCGTTCAGACCCCATAAGATCATGCCGAAGGCCTTGCAGTGGTGGCTTTTGAAGTCGTTGTGGTCGATCTCGATGTCAAGCGAGGGCTGCGGCTCGTCGGAATTCCACCATTCGCTTTTGCGGGGATCCCGGCAGGAGGAGAAGATATAAAGCGAGTCGTCGCCGGTGTAGCCCGAGCAGCCGGTGACGCGCATATGCTGGCAGTTCATCAGGCAGATCCCGTCGCCGTTGCCGTAGCTCCAGTCGGTGATCTTCACGTTCCGGATCACCCCGTAATCCGAGGAGAAGGGCATCATGGCGTAGCTGTGGTAATTGGTGATGTGGATGTCGGCGATCTCAAAACCGCGGCAGCGGAAAAACCCCACCGGGCAGATCTTGATGATCTTTTCGGGGTCGGTCACCTCCATCATCCTCACGACGCCGTTGCCGCGAACGGCGAAGCCGTGGCTCCCCGCGGGGGCGAAGAGCAGGGGGAAATTGTGATACCAGTTGTGGCTCCATTTGATCTCCGGGGAGAAATTGTGGCCGTAGGCGGGGAGATAGGGCTCGTAGCCGTCCCCCGAGGGCTTGACGTAACGGGTGCGGTCGGGATC
>CACYBP010000113.1 GCA_902772625.1 Oscillospiraceae bacterium | reverse complement strand
TCGCACCTGCGGCTCGGTGAAATCCGGGCAAAGCCCGGTTGAAATCGTTCGCTTTGCTCGCGATGAAATTAAATCCGTCCTCCAACCCGACGAAGTCGGATTTCATCACGAAGCGATTTCATCCACCGAAGGTGGATTTCACCCGTCCGCCAGGACGGATTTAGTTGAAAAAGTCCGGCGCTTACGCGTCGGACTTTTTCTGGTGCGGGTAACAGGACTTGAACCTGCACGGTCGCCCACCGGAACCTAAATCCGGCGCGTCTGCCAATTCCGCCATACCCGCGTTTTCGGGCGGGAAAGCCCCCAAAGGGCTTTCCCGCCGTTTTTTACCTGTTCCGGTCTTTCCGCGCCTTATTTTTTCAGCGCAATCGCGGCCTTCACGGCCTCCGCGATGTCCTTCGCGGTCATGCCGTACTTTTCCTTGAGATAGGGCATGGTGCCCACCTCGCCGAAGTGATCCTGCACGCCGATCCTCTTCACCGGGATCGGGAAAGCGTCGGCGGTGGTCTCGGTCACCGCGCTTCCGAGTCCGCCGACGACGGTGCCGTTTTCGCACGTCACCGCGGCGCCGCACTTCTTCGCCCAGAAAAGGATCCCCTCTTTATCCAAAGGCTTCAGGGTGTGCACGTTCAGCACCGCCGCATCGATCCCCTCGGCGGCGAGAAGCCCGGCGGCCTCCACGGCGTCGGCCACGGCAAGGCCGGCGGCAAAGATCGCCGCGTCCCCGCCTTCCCGGATCACCGACAGCTTGCCCGGTTCAAAGACGTATCCCTCGCCGAAGATCTTCGGCGCGTTTTTCCGGAAGATGCGGATATACAGGGGGCCGTCGACCGAGAGGATCCAGTCCCACGCCGCGCGGAGCTGGGTCTCGTCCACCGGCTCGAACACCTTCATGTTCGGCATGGAGCGCATGATGGCCACGTCCTCCATGGACATGTGGGTACCGCCGTTGACCTCGGCCGCGAGCCCCGGGTCGGTGCCCACGATGCGAAGCGGCAGATTGGTATAGGCGGCCGACACGGTGATCTGATCGTAGCAGCGCCGGGTGGCAAAGGGCGTAAAGGTGTCGCAGAAGGGAAGCTTTCCGGAGGCGGCGAGGCCCGCGGCCACGCCGATCATGTTGGCCTCCGCGATGCCCACGTCAAAGGTCCTTTCGGGATAGGCCGCGGCGAAGGGCTTGGTGCCGTTGGACGCCATCAGATCGGCCTCCAGCACCACGATCCGGGGATCGGTCTCGGCGGTCTTCATCAGAAGCTCGCAGTACACCTTGCGCATTTCGTTCTTGTCTTTTTCCATGGTCATCTCACTCGTCCTCCTTCCTGATGCGGGCGGCCTCGGCTTCGGCCTCCGCCACGCCGTAGGTCATGCTGTGGGACGAGACCTTGCCCTCGGCAAAGGAGACTCCCTTGCCCTTCACGGTCTTGAGGAGGATCATGACCGGCTTGTCCTTCACCGTTTCCGCCTCGTCGAGAGCGCGGTCGATCTCGGCGATATCGTGGCCGTCGACCTTGATCACGTGCCAGTTGAAGGCGGCCCATTTCTGATCCAGCGGCTCCAGAGAGTTGATCTCGTCGGTGGTGCCGTCGATCTGCATGCCGTTGTTGTCGGTGAAGGCGATGAGATTGGAAAGCTTCCGGTTGCCCGCGAGCATCGCGGCCTCCCAGATCTGGCCCTCCTGGCTTTCGCCGTCGCCGACGATGGCATAGACCTTATAGTCTTTTTTGTCCAGCTTTCCGGCCAGCGCCATTCCCACCGCGGCCGAGAAGCCCTGCGCGAGCGACCCGGCGGTCATATCGACGCCGGGAACCTTCCGCATGTCCACGTGGCTCGGAAGAGAGGTGCCGTTCTGATTCAGGGTGTAACAGACCTCCCGCGGGAAAAAGCCCCGGAGAGAAAGCGCCGCGTAGAGCGCGGTGCCCGCGTGTCCCTTGGAAAGAACGATGCGGTCGCGCCCCTCCCATTTCGGATCCTTGGGATCGATTTTTGCCCGTTTGAAATATAAAAGCGCCAGAACGTCCGCGATGGACAGAGCGCCGCCCAGGTGCCCCTTCCCCGCGTGCCCGATCATCTCCAGGCTCAGGATGCGGATCTCCTTCGCCGCGGAGGCAAGGGAGCGTACTTCCTTTTCTGAAAGCATGGCTTTCGTTCCTTTCTCAAATCGTTTCCGGCGGAGGCCGCCCCCGGCGATCCCCCCGTCCCGTCTATTATAGCGAAATCCGGGAAAAAAGTAAAGCGTTCCCCGCGTCTTTTCTTACCGGGAGCGCTTTTTGCCCGGCAGCCTTCGAGGCGGGCCGCCCCCGGCCCCCGGGGTCCTTATTGATACGCGAAAACCGGTACAGTCCCATGAAGAAAGCCCGCGGAAGGCTTGCGCTTTCCGCGGGCTTTGGTTACTTACTCTGCGGGGGTCACGGGCGGCGTCTGTCCGCCGGAATTCCCGCCGCCGGAGGAGGACTCTCCTCCCACGTTATAGATGGGGAAAACGCTCTCCCCGCCCACCACGTCGGGCAGTTCGCCGTTCCAGTTCATGATCTCCTGATACTGAATCAGGTCGGGGGTGATGGATTCGGCAAGCTTCCGGTTGGCTTCGGCCTCGGCCTCGGCCTTGACCTTGACGGCGTAGGCCTCGGCGTCGGCGGCGATCTTGGCGCGCTCGGCTTCGGCCTCGGCGGCAATGACCTTTCTTTCGGCCTCGGCCTTGGCGATGACGATCTCGGCCTCCTGCTGGGTCTCGGTGGTCAATTTATTCTGCTGGGCCACCTGCTTGGCCTCCACCGCGTCGGTAAAGGTGTCGGTGAAGTCGATGTTTTCGATGTTCACCGTGACCACCTCGATGGCGTAGGCCGCGAGATCCTTTTTGATCAGGTCGCAGGATTCGTCCGAAAGCACCGTCCGGTTGCCGATCAGACCCTCGGCGGTGTAGCGGGAGAAGACCAGCTTGATATCCTCCAGAAGCCGGGGATAGATCACCGTGTCGTAATAGTTCACGCCCACGTTCTGGTAGAGGTTCTGAGATTCGCTCTTGGTGACCGTGAAGTTGACCGAGCCGGTGACGTTGGTCTGCTGGATATCCGAGGAGAAGGCCTCCAGCTCGAAGGAGCGCTTCTGCACGCGGTTATCGAACAGGACCACCTCCTGGTAGGGAAGGATGGCGTGGATGCCCTCGGTGAGGACCTTGCCCTCCACCTTGCCGAAGGTGACGATAACGCCGGTGTGTCCGGCGGGGATGCTGGTGATGCATCCGCCGATGACCAGGAGCAGCGGCAGGAGCGCAAGGAACATTTTCTTGTTCATCTTCCAGGTGCGGGCGGAGGTCTTGCGGATGTTGCCCGCGCCGTCGCGGAATTCACGCTTGTCCACGGTGATGCCGGCGGCGATGAAAGCCACCACGGCCAGTACGATTGCGGCATAGATCCAGGTCATATGCTTCTCCTTTCTCGATCCGGAGATCGGGTGCGGAGATCAGGCGAATTCGTATCCGATCTCCAGCGCTTTCTTGTTGGGGGCGATGAGGTGAGCGCGCGTGGGCGGGACCACCTTTTCCAGGACCTTGTCCATGATCTCCATGGAGCAGATCCCGGTCTCCCGGATGACCTTGCCCACGATGATCACGTTGGCAAGCTTGGGGATCCCGGCGTCGGAGGCAAGCCCCGTGGCGGGGATATAGAAGGCCTCCACGTCGTCCCGGAGGACCTTGCGGCCGATGAGGGTGCTGTCGACGAAGATCTTTGCGCCCGGGGCCGCCGTCTTTTCAAACCGGTCCAGGGAGGGAAGGTTCATGGCGATCAGGATATCCGGCTCCAGCACCAGCGGAGAGCCGATGGGTTCCTCGTCGATGATCACCGAGCAGTTGCAGGTGCCGCCCCGCATTTCGGGGCCGTATTCCGGGATGTTGGTGACGTTTTTGCCCTCCAGCATGCCCGCGTAGGTGAAAAGCTTTCCCGCGAACAGGATCCCCTGTCCGCCGAAGCCCGCCAAAAGCATTCTTCCGGCCATTATTTGTCACCTCCGATATCCTTGTAAACGCCCAGAGGATAGTAGGGGATCATGTTCTCCTCCAGCCATTTGGTGGCCTCCACCGGGCTCATGCCCCAGTTGGTGGGGCAGGTGGAGAGGATCTCCACGATGGAGAAGCCCTTCCCCGCCAACTGATACTCAAAGGCCTTTTTAATGGCTTTTTTGGCATTCCGGACGTTTTTGACGTTGTTGAGGGCGACTCTCTCGGCGTAAGCCGTGCCGGTCAGGGTCGAAAGCAGCTCGCACACCCGGATGGGATAGCCGATCAGCTTGGGATCGCGGCCGTAGGGCGTGGTGGTGGTCACCTGACCCGGAAGGGTGGTGGGCGCCATCTGGCCGCCGGTCATGCCGTAGTTGGTGTTGTTGATGAAAATGACGGTGATATTTTCGCCGCGGGTGGCGGCATGGACCGTTTCGGCGGTGCCGATGGCGGCCAGGTCGCCGTCGCCCTGATAGGTGAAGACCACCGCGTTCGGCAGCACCCGCTTCACGCCGGTGGCCACCGCGGGAGCGCGGCCGTGGGCCGCCTCGATCATATCGCATTCAAAATAGTTGTAGGCAAACACCGCGCAGCCCACCGGAGCCACGCCCACGGTGTTGTCGCATACGCCCAGCTCGTCCAGCACCTCGGCCACCAGCCGGTGGGCGATGCCGTGGGTGCAGCCCGGGCAGTAATGCATCAAGACGTCGGAAAGCGCCTTGGGACGTTCAAATACTATGCTCACTTTCTTGTCGCTCCTTTCGTCCGCTTAAAACGCCCGGGCGATCTCTTCGGCCTTGGCCTCGATCTCGCCGGGGGTGGGGATCATGCCGCCGGTCCGGCCGCAGAAATGCACCGGACGCGCGCAGTCGATGGCGAGTCTGACGTCCTCGATCATCTGCCCCATGCTCATCTCCACCGTCAGGAAGGCCTTCGCGGTCTTCGCCGCGGCCTGGTAAGCCTCCTTCGGGAAGGGCCAGAGAGTGATGGGCCGGAGAAGTCCCGCCTTGATCCCTTTTTCGCGCAGAGCATTCACCGCGTTGCGCGAAATACGGGAGGTGGCGCCGTAGGCCGTGATCACCAGCTCGGCGTCCTCCAGGAGATAGCCCTCGAACCGGGCTTCCTTCTTTTCCACCTCGGCGTAGCGGGCGTAGCGTTCGAAATTGATCTTTTCCAGTACGTCGGGCTTGATATAGAGAGAATTGATGATGTTCTTTTTGCGAAGGCCTTTGGTGGTATTCGTCGCCCAGGTCTTTTCGGGGAGGACCCGTTCGCTGTGCTCCGGGAAGACCACCGGCTCCATCATCTGACCCAGCATTCCGTCGCCCAGGATCATCACCGGCATCCGGTAAAGGTCTGCCAGGTCAAAGGCGTCGAAGGTCAGGCTGACGATCTCCTGCACCGAGTTGGGCGCCAGGACGATCAGATGGTAATCCCCGTGTCCGCCGCCCTTGGTGGCCTGGAAATAATCCGACTGGGAGGGCTGGATGCCGCCGAGGCCGGGGCCGCCGCGCTGGATATTCACGATCACCGCGGGCAGGTCGCTTCCGGCGATGTAGGAGATGCCCTCTCCCTTCAGGGAGATACCGGGGCTGGAGCTGGAGGTCATGGCTCTCGCGCCGGCCGAGGCGGCGCCGAGCACCATGTTGATGGCCGCGATCTCGCTTTCGGCCTGCAGGAAGGTCCCGCCGATCTTCGGCATTCTCTTCGCCATGTATTCCGAAAGCTCGGTCTGCGGCGTGATGGGATAGCCGAAGAAGAAGCGGCAGCCGGCCGCGATGGCCGCTTCGCCCAGGGCTTCGTTTCCCTTAACCAATACTTTGTCTGCCATGTTTCCTCTTCCTTTCCCTTATTTCTCCACCGTGATGACCACGTGGGGGCACATCGTGGCGCAGAACGCGCAGGCGATGCATTTTTCCTGGTCGGTCATTTCGGCGGGATGAAAACCGGCGCTGTTGAGCCGCTTTTCCGACAGGGCAAGGATCTTCTTCGGGCACGCTTCCACGCAGAGCCCGCAGCCCTTGCACCAGTCTTCTCTGAACGTAACCTTTGCCATTTGCTGTCCCTTCTTTTTCCTCGCAATTGTTTGGTCGTATCTTAAAACCAGATCTTTCCGGTGATCTTCACCGGCTGGATCCTTTCCAGCTTGTTCCCGAGCGCCTCCCGAAGATCCTCCCGGACCGCCCGGTAAACCACCGGAAGTCCCAGCAGAGCCGACACGCTTTTCGTATACTCTTCGGACGAGAGGATCGTTTCGGCGTCGGTCTCTCCTCCGAGGTTTGAATTGGCGGCGACGCCCGTGAAGCGGATCCGGGACGCGCCCTCGATACTCCGGGCGATCTCCGCCGCATCCTCCGGCGTGCGCGCCAGCGGCCGGAAGCGGTTGACGACCAGGAGCATATCGAAATCCCCTTCGTCGTTGATCGCCCGCTGGTATCTGCCCAGCGCCAGGGCGCCGGAATCGTCCCCGCCCACGTCGATGATGACCGAGGCCTCCCGGTCGTCGAAGGCCGACTGCGCCGCGGCCGGGATCGCGGGGATATCCACGTTGGTGCCCGCGAACTCAGAGGCGATCAGTTCGATCCCCTCCCGCCGGAAAAGCGCCTCGCTGTCCTTGGTGCGGAAATAGGGGTTCACGATGTCCAGATCCAGGATCTTCACCCGTTTCCCCTCCCGCCGGAGAGCCAGGGCGTGATTCACCGCGAGATTGGTCTTGCCGGAGCCGTAGTGCCCCGCGTAGATCGTGATGCGTTTTTGGGGGAAATACACCCTCGTCCCTCCTTTCGCGCCGATGGGAACGTGAGAGTATCATACCACAATTCTCCATCGATTTAAAGCGGTAAAATCTCCCGGTGCGAAAATTCGTCGATCTTCTCCAACCCCTTGCGGAAGAGCGGTCGATTTTCGTCACTTTTGGAAGAAACAGCAGAAATTTCTTTCTGCTGTTTCCCTTTTTCACTTATTCAGAAGCTTTTCAGGCGATGGTGAGAAGCACCGTGCCGGTATCCACCGTGGTGCCCTTCGGGGTGAGGATGGAGGTGACGGTGCCGTCCTTGGGGGCGGGGATCTCGTTTTCCATCTTCATGGCTTCCACCAGCATCACCACGTCGCCGGCCTTGACGGTCTGGCCCACGGTGACCTTGACGTCCAGCACCGTGCCGGGCAGCGGAGACGCCACCGGGTCGCCCGCGCCGGGCGCGGCGGCCGC
>CACYBP010000112.1 GCA_902772625.1 Oscillospiraceae bacterium | reverse complement strand
TTAGTCATTGTACCATAGATAACCGGCGCGGTCAATTACCTCATATTGCAATAGGAAGGAGGCACTTCCTTACGAAGTGCCTCCTTCCGGGGAAGCGTCTCTTTTTGCCTTTCGTTTCGGATCCCCGCCGGTTTTCCGGGCGCGCCGGGAGGAGGGACCGCTTTACCGCCTGACCCGCATGGCTTCAAAAGCGAACCCTTTTCCGCGGGAAACCAGGGTCACCGTGTGTACGCCGCCGAAAAGCTCGCCGCTCGACCCGAGCAGGACGCGGTTTTTCGGGGCGCCGGCGCGGCAGCTCAGAGTCAGGACGGGCAGGTCGTCGATCACAAGGTCGGCCTCTCCGCCCTCCGGACCGACCGAGCCGTAGATCTCAACCTCGCTTCCCTCGATCCAGGTGTCCATGCGCGCCGACGCCGCCAGGGATTCGCGCGCGTCGTACTCGTAGGCGCCGAGGGTCTGCCGGTCGTCATCGCCGCCCCATCCGCTCAGGGTGTGATAGCGCCAGTTTTCAACGGGCAGATACCGCAGGCGCTTGTCCGTGCAGTTGATCCAGGTCCATGCGGGCGCCAGGGGATCGTTGATCCGCTCAAACGAGATCACGGTGTCGATCTCGTCAGGGATCCCGTCCAGCGTGATGCGCACGCCGGACCCGTCCTGCTCAAACGACCGGACGACCATATCGCCGGTCATGACACGGGGATTTATAAGGCGCACGTGATCCTCCGGCGCGGGCAGGGTCACCGTACCGGAGGCCGGGAAAGACGCGACGTGGATAAATTCTCTTGCGCGATCCGCGGAGGAGGCGGCGAATACGCCGTTTTTGCTCTCCAGCGTGTCGCCGGAGACCGTCGGCCAGCTCCTGCTGGGCACTGTGTCCCGGATGCATCCGGCAAGACGGCTCATATGCCGCCCGATCTCGCGCATCGTCTCCGTCACGCCGACGTCCCAGCCGCCTCCGCAGTAAGGGCTTGACGCCCAGCACATGCCGCCGCCCTCGGTGCAGGTGGACTGAAACACGGTGAAAAGCGCCGCGTCCTCCGGGCTGAGCCTGCGCCAGTCCTTCCCGTACTGCCCCGAAACGCCCCATTGGCCGTTGAAAAACGGCGAGGCCGCCAGGGCTTTGCGGCAGGCCGGCCATTGCCGGACCGGCAGGACGCGCTCAAATCCGAAATAGCCTTCCGGCATGACGAAATCGTCTGTAAACTCGCATCCGATCCCGTTCTGCACCAGAATGCGGCGGGGATCGGCCTTCACCGTCCGCCGGATGCCCAGATAATCCACGATGGGCCTTTCGTAATCCGGCCAGTCGCTCTTTCTGTAGCACGGTCCGTTGCTGTCGGTATAGATGCCGTCGATCCTGTCGCCGTACCGGTCGATCAGCTCTTTGTAAAGAGCCTGAACGTAGGCGTTCCACTTCTGATAATCGAAGGTGTCGGGGTTGGGCTCGTCTTTATATTCTCTTTCTCCGTCGCGAAGGCATCCTTCTCCCCAGCCGCAGTCGGTGCGCTCCGCACCGACAAAGTCGTGACCGTCGCGCGGATGCGTATACAGGATGACGCCGACGCCGGCCTTTTTCAGACCGTCGACGATCTCTCCGATAAGGTCGCGCCTGCACGAACAGCCCGGCCGGATCGCTTCGGTCACGGCGCTGGGATACAGGGGGATCATCCGGAAGTGCCATGCCGTGAAGATCAGATAGTCGACCCGCATATCGACGATATCCCGCACGAATCCGGGCACGTCGAACCTGTCGGCCGCCTCCTGGATATCGGCCGGACTCGATCCGTCCTTATAAACCGCTTTGCCCGCCACGTAATGTACGAAAAAGCCGTAACGGTATTTCTTTTCGTAATCTGTCAAAAACTTCATCTTGTGTGTTCCCCTCCCTTACGGGGGGATTATAGCATGATTTTCCCCGGATGTTAAGAAAAAAGTCCGCCGCCGGCCCGAAAAAAGAGGGGCGGGAAGCTCTGCGGCCGCCCGGCGGCGCAGAGAGACCGGCGGCGGGTCCGCGAAGCAGACCCGCCGCCGGTCCTTGCCTTCGGCGATCCTTTTCAGGAGAAGCCGGCCGATCCCGCCGGGCGCGTCAGAAGAGCTTCTTCAGAAGCAGGAAATGGTTTTCTCCGTCCGGGGAAGAGAAAACGTGACAGGAAACCGTCTTTTTCTTCCCGGGGTTCTTCTCCAGAAGCAGGTGGAGCATCCCGCAGGAAAAGGCGGCGCCGGTCTCCGTCTTTTCGGGCCGGAGCCGGAAGAGAAGCAGATATTCCCCTCCGTCCTCCAGAGAGGAAAACTCCGGAAGGAAGTCTTTCACGAAGCGCCAGCCGTGCTTTTCATAGACGGGCTTGTAACCCGGCGCCTCCAGAAGCTTCTCATAGCTTTCTTCGTCCTCGGTCATCGCGTCCCCGGAAGAGGCCGGGAAAGGCCAGACGCCGGGGACGGAGGGAAGAGACTTTTCAAAGAGTCCCTCCACCTCGCGCGTCAGGGCGCGCCAGGCCTCCGGGGCGATCCCGAACTCGCTTTCGGAGTCGAAGGATTCCAGGGAGGCGACGACCCGCTTCCGGGTCTCTTCGATCTTTTCTTTCATCTGGGTCATTTCGGTCTGATATGAGCATCGGATCTCTTTGATTTTACGGAGCCTCGCTTCGGCCTCGGCGATCTTCGCCTCCAGCGCGCCGAGGACCGCCTGGGGATCCCGGTCGGGAAGCGCCTTGATCTCCTCGATGGTGAAGCCGGCCGCCTGAAGATTTTTGATCTTCACGAAGGTCAGAGCCTGTTCCTCCTCATAATGGCGGTATCCGGTCCAGGGGTCGACCCGGGCGGGCTTCAAAAGCCCGGTCTGGTCGTAATACCGCAGGGTCTGGGGAGTGGAGGAGCAAAGGCGCGCGAATTCCCGTATCGTCATATCCGTACCTCCTTTCAAGGGACACTCTATCATTACAGTGCGCTTTAAGGTCAAGCCCTTTTTTCACTTTTTTTTGAAAAAGGCTCCGCGTTTTTTCGCGGAGCCTTCGGGGAGCGGGAAGAGAGTCTCAGGCCATGGTCTCGAGCATTTTCATGCTGACTTCCCATTTCACCGGGTCTCCCGCGGAAAGGGCGGCGGCCTCGGCGATCATGTATTCGCCCATCCGGAGGCATTCGTCCCCGGCGGAGCCCGCGACGTGCGGGGTGAGGAAGACGTTTTCCATCGCGTAGAAGGGGTGGCCGGGCAGAGGCGGCTCCGGCATGGTGACGTCGAGAAGGGCCGAGCGGGTGGGCACCTCCTTCAGGGCGCGCACCAGATCGTCCTCCACCACCTGCGCCCCGCGGCCGGTGTTCAGGAAGAAGGCGTTCGGGCGCATCCGGGAAAAGAGCGAATAATTAAGCATCCCCACCGTGGAGGGGAGATTGGCGATGTGGTTGGAGATCACGGCGCAGGCGGAGAAGATCTCCTCGAGGGAGGCAGGCTTCACGCCGAATTCCTCCTCCCGGGAG
>CACYBP010000111.1 GCA_902772625.1 Oscillospiraceae bacterium | reverse complement strand
TCGGAGGAAGAGATCTTCGAAACCGCCCGAAGGCTCCACGCCATGGGCAAGAGGTTTTACGTCACGGTGAATTCCTTCACCAAAAGCGGCGAGGAGGAGGCCCTGACCGCCTACGCCCGGACGCTGGAGGAGGCGAAGGTCGACGCCGTGATCGTTTCCGATCCCGGGGTGATCGCTCTCTTCCGGGAGAAGGCGCCGGGGATCGAGATCCACCTGTCCACCCAGGCCAACTGCCAGAACCATCTGGCGGCCCGGGTCTATTACGGGATGGGGGTGAAACGGATCGTACTCGCGCGGGAGCTCACCCTTTCCGAGATCGCGGAGATCCGGGAAAAGACCCCGTCGGAGCTTGAGCTGGAGGTCTTCGCCCACGGCGCCATGTGCATGGCCTATTCCGGCCGGTGCTTGATCTCCTCGTATCTTGCGGGGCGGAGCGGCAACCGCGGCGAATGCGCCCAGCCCTGCCGCTGGCATTACGCCCTGACCGAGGAAAAGCGCCCCGGGGAGTTTTTCCCGCTTTTTGAAGAGGCGGGGAAGACCGCGATCCTTTCCTCCCACGATCTTTCCACCCTCGCCTTTCTCGACGAGATCCGGAAAACCGGCGTCGACGCCGTGAAGATCGAGGGCAGGATGAAGACCGCCTATTACGTTTCCACCGTCACCCGGGCCTACCGGCTCCGGCTCGACGGCCTCTGGCCGGCCGCTCTTCTGGAGGAGGAATTGGACGCCGTCTCCCACCGGCCCTATTCCCGGGGCTTTTACTACGGCGAGGAGACCCGGGATCCCCAAAACGACGGCCTTTACCGCCAGACCAAAAAGATCGCGGCCGTGATCCGCGGGGAGGAGGGGGGCCTTCTCCGGGTGGAACAGAGAAACCCCTTTGCCCGGGGCGACCGGCTGGAGCTTTTGAAGCCCGGTCTTCCCGGCGAAAGCTTCCGGCTGGAGGTCCTCCGGACCGCCGACGGAGCCGCCGCCGACAAGGCGATCCATCCCCGGGAGATCTATCTGATCGCCTGCCCGTTCCGGGCCGAAAAGGGCGATATGCTCCGCATCCCATCGGAATAAAGAAAGGAATCAAAACCTCATGCCTGTCAAGATCCCCGATACGCTGCCCGCTTACAAGACCCTTCTGGACGAAAAGGTCTTCGTCATGTCGGAGGAGCGCGCCTTGCATCAGGACATCCGGCCGCTGAAGATTGCCATCGTCAACCTGATGCCCACCAAGATCGCCACCGAGACCCAGATCCTCCGCTGCCTTTCCAACACCCCCCTCCAGATCGAGCCCGATTTCATCAAGACCGCCTCTCACGTGTCGAAAAACACCTCGGAGGAGCATCTCAACGCCTTCTATAAGACCATGGACGAGGTGGGGGACGTCCTTTACGACGGCATGATCGTCACCGGCGCGCCGGTGGAGCAGATCGATTTCCGCGACGTGGATTACTGGGATGAGCTCTGCCGGATCTTTGCCTGGAGCCGGACCAACGTCTATTCCACCATGTTCATCTGCTGGGCGGCGCAGGCGGGGCTGAATTACTTTTACGGCGTGCCCAAGTATCCGCTTCCCGAAAAGCGGTTCGGGGTCTTCCGGCACAGGATCCTGGCCGAAAGAGAGCCGCTTTTGCGCGGATTCGACGATTTCTTCTACGCCCCGCATTCCCGCCACACCGAGATCCGCCGGGGGGACGTGGAAAAGGTCCCGGCTCTTGAGATCCTGGCCGAATCGAACGAGGCGGGGATCTACCTGCTGCACGACCGGAAAAAGAGAAGGGTCTTCGTCACCGGGCACCCCGAATACGACGCCGACACCCTGGCAAGGGAGTATTTCCGCGACAGGGACAAGGGCCTTCCCATCCGCGTGCCGGCGAATTATTTCCCCGACGACGATCCCGAAAACAAGCCCACGGTGCGCTGGCGCTCCCACGCCAACCTGCTCTATACGAACTGGCTCAACTACTACGTCTATCAGGAGGTCCCCTTCAACATCCGCAACATGCGCGAAGAGGACTGAGGAACGCCTTCCCGCCGATTGACAAGAGGCGGGAAAGGTGCTATGATGAAAAAAACGCGGATCACAGCGGAAAGAGAGGAAGCAAGATTTGAAAAATTTTACCTACTACGCTCCCACGAGAATTTTCTTCGGCAAGGGAGAATATAAGCGCGTGGGCGAGATCGTCAAAAGCTACGGCTTCAAAAAGGTGCTTCTGCACTACGGCGGCGGCAGCATCAAAAGGACCGGCCTTTTTGACGAGGTGACCTCGTCCCTGAAGGAAAACGGGATCGAATACGTCGACTTCGGCGGCGCCCAGCCCAACCCGACCCTGAGCCATGCCACCGAGGGCATGAAGCTCTGCGTGAAGGAAAACGTGGATCTGGTGCTGGCGGTGGGCGGCGGAAGCGCCATCGACTCGGCCAAGCACATCGCCGTCGGCGCGAAAAACGACTGCGACACCTGGCGCTTCGCCATGAAGGAGGACACGCCGAAAGGCGCTCTGCCGGTGGCCACCATCCTGACCATCGCCGCCTCGGGAAGCGAAATGTCCGCCTCCGCGGTGATCACCAACGAAAAGCTC
>CACYBP010000110.1 GCA_902772625.1 Oscillospiraceae bacterium | reverse complement strand
TCACTTCTCTGAGGACAAAGCGATATCGGCTTACGCAGGGCGGAGGGGAATCTCCGCCTTTTTCTGTATCTTTTGATTGCAGGCACTTCCGGTTTGTGGTAAAATACGATTGTGATAAAACGCGGACGGGACGCGCGGATCGGAAGGGAGGAGAGACGGGGTGGATAAAAAGTTCCTTCGCATGACGGAGCCCGCGATGCCTTTTTACTTCGCGGCGCTGGGCCTTCTGGCCGGGGCGGGCTACTTTTTCAATCTCTGGCTCGGCGTGGCCGGGACGGGGCTGTTTCTGGTCGCCCTGACGGTCTATCTCATCGTCCGTTCCCGCCGCAGAAAGCGCTTTGCACGGTTCATGGAGACCTCGCTTCTCAATTCCGACACGCTGTCCAGCCGGAGCATGCTCACCTTCCCGCTTCCCATGACGGTGGTCCGGGCCGGGTCGGGCGAGGTCATCTGGTGCAACCAGAGCTTCAAGGAGCTGACCGGCGAAAGCGAGCAGATCTTCGAGGTCAGGCTGGACGCCCTGATCCCCGGGTTCGAGCTGAGATGGCTCACCGGAGGCAGCGCAGTCTGCCCCTACGACATCAATTACGGCGGGAAGATCTTCACCCTCTTCGGCTCGCTTTTCAACGAGAAGGGGCAGTCCGGCGAGGACGAGGAGATGGTCATCCTCTACTGGCAGGACAAGACCGAGCTTCTCACCCTGAAGCGCGGCATAGAAGACAAGAACGTCATCTGCGCCGAGATCGTTTTCGACAACTACGACGAGGCCATGTCCTCCTTCTCGGACTCCCGCAAGAGCGAGATCCAGGCGGCGGTGGAAAAGGAGCTTTCGGCCTGGGCAGCCCCTGCGGGCGGCATCCTCCGGAAGGTCGACCGCGACCGGTTCCTCTTCGTCTTTGAGGAAAAGTATTTCAAGGTCTTCGCGGAGGAAAAATTCGCCATCCGCAAGAGACTGCAGCAGAATCCCGTCACGTCGGAGGCCTCCGCCACCCTCAGCATCGGCATCGGCCGGGACGGCGACACCCTCCGGGACAACATGGAAAACGCCAGACTAGCGCTGGACATGGCTCTTTCCCGCGGCGGCGATCAGGTGGTGGTCCGCTCGCGTCTGAGCTTTGACTTCTACGGCAGCGGCGGCAGCGAGTACGAAAAACGCACCAAGGTCAAGGCCCGCATCATGGCCAACGTCCTGGGCGGCCTGATCCGGGACGCCAGCGGTCTTTATATCATGGGCCATTCCTTTGCCGACAACGACGCCCTGGGCGCCGCGGTGGGCATGGTCTGCGCCGGACGGAAATACGGGAAAAAGACCCGCATCATCATTGACCGTGAAAACAACAACGTGGGGCCGATGATGCGGATGCTGGAAAAGAACGAGGAATACAAAGATATCTTCATCTCCCCGGAGGAGGCGCTGGTGGAAAGCAACGCCTCGTCGCTTCTCATCGTGGTGGACACCAACCGGCCCCAGTACGTGGAATCCACCCAGGTCCTGGAATCCTTCGTGCGCGTGGCGGTGATCGATCACCACCGGCGCGCCGCCGACTATATCGAAAACGCCGCCGTGAACATCCACGAGCCCTCGGCCTCCTCGGCCTGCGAGATCGTGGTGGAGCTTCTCCAGTATCTGGTGAAGCCCGGCGAGATCCTCAAATGCGAGGCGGTGGCGATGCTGGCGGGCATCACCCTGGATACCAAGAGCTTCACGCTGAAGACCGGCGTGCGCACCTTCGACGCCGCCTCCTTCCTGCGCCGGGTGGGCGCCGACATGGTGGAGGTGAAGCTCCTGTTCCAGAACGACTTCTCCAACTACCTGAAGCGGGGCGAGCTGATCCGGCACACCGTCTTCTACGAGCGGGCTTACGCCATCGTCAAAAGCCCGGAGGAGGTGGACAACACCGTGGCGGCCCAGGCGGCCGACGAGCTTCTGTCGGTGGCCGGCGTGCGCGCGTCCTTCGTGATCTTCCCTCTGGGAAATCAGATCCGCATCTCGGCCCGCAGCCTGGGCGAGATCAACGTACAGCTGATTCTGGAACGGCTGGGCGGCGGCGGTCACCTGACCACCGCGGGGTGCCAGATCACCGGCAGCACGCCGGATAAGGTCTACACCCTCCTGACCGAAGCCATCGACAATTATATCGCGCAGACCTGAAAGGGCTCCTGCGGAAAGTGCGGAAAGGAAGAACGACATCATGAAAGTGATTTTGAAAGCCGACGTCAGAGGACAGGGCAAAAAGGACCAGCTGGTCAACGTCTCGGACGGCTTTGCCCGCAATTTCCTCTTCCCGAAGGGCCTGGCCGTGGAGGCCACGCCCGCCAATCTCAATCTTCTGAAGCAAAAGGCGTCCTCCGACGCCCACAAGCTGGCTGAAAACCGGGAAAAAGCCCGCGAGACCCGGGAAGAGCTGAAAAAAGTCACGCTGAAGATCGCCGCCAAGGGCGGCGCCAACGGCAAGCTCTTCGGCTCGGTGACCTCCAAGGAGATCTCCGACGCCCTGAAGGAGCAGTGCGGTCTGGAGATCGACCGGAGAATGATCGCTCTGGAAGAGCCCCTGAAGCAGTACGGCGAGTACGAGGTCAAGGTCAAGCTCTTCGAGGAGGTCAGCGCCAATCTGAAGGTCGAGCTGGTAAAGGCGGAATAATCCCCGATCGGAGTCAACATGGAAAACGAGCTGATCAGCCGAAAAGTCCCCTATAACGCCGAGGCCGAGCACGCGGTGCTGGGCGCCATGCTCATCGACCCGGCCAGGTGCGTTCCCGAAGCGGTGAGCATGCTCACCGCGGAGGATTTCTACGTCCCGGAGAACAAAAAGCTCTTCGAGACGCTTTTTGGCATGTTCAATCTCAACCGCCCCATCGACCCGGTGACCCTGGTGGATGAATTGCAGACCCGGGGCGATTACGACGAGGCGGGCGGCGGACGCTATCTCGCCGAGATCCTGGAGGTCACGCCCACCGCCGCCAACATGCGGGAATACGCCAAGATCGTCAAGGACAAGGCGACCCTTCGAAGGCTTGCCGAGATCACCGGCGAGACCTACCGGCGCGTCATGGCGGGCGAAAGCGATACCGAGCTTCTGATCGAATCGGCCGAGCAGGAGATCTACGGTCTGCGTTACCAGAACGTGCGGTCAAGCCTGACGCACATCCGCACGGTTTTACAGAATACTTACGCCCACCTGGAGGTGGTTTCGGCCAACGGCGGAAAGCTTCCGGGCCTCTCCTCGGGGTTCGGGGAGCTGGACCGGGTGCTTACCGGCCTGAACAATTCCGATCTCATCATCGTGGCGGCCCGTCCGGGCGTCGGCAAGACCTCCTTCGTCCTGAACCTCGCGCTCAATGCCGCGCGGAGCGATCCCTCCAAAAAGATCGCGGTGTTCAGCCTGGAAATGGGCGAGGAGCAGCTGGCCATGCGCCTGCTTTCCAGCCAGGCGCTGGTGGAATTCAAAAAGCTCCGCACCTGCTCTCTCGAGCCGGAGGAGTGGGAAAAGGTCGCCCAGTCCACCCAAATGATCTCCG
>CACYBP010000109.1 GCA_902772625.1 Oscillospiraceae bacterium | reverse complement strand
TGGCCCGCGCCGGTCTCGGTGGTGACGCCCTTCAGGCCCTGCTTCTTGGCGTAATAGGCCTGGGCGATGGCGGAGTTCAGCTTGTGGGAGCCAGAGGTGTTGTTGCCTTCAAATTTGTAATAGATCTGCGCGGGGGTCTGGAGCTTTTCCTCCAGGCAGTAGGCTCTGACCAGAGGAGACGGCCGGTACATCTTATAGAAGTTTCTGATTTCCTCCGGGATCGCGATGAAGGGGGTGACGTCGTCCAGTTCCTGGGCGATCAGCTCGTCGCAGAACACCGGGGAAAGCTCCTCGGCCTTCATGGGCTGAAGCGTACCGGGGTTCAGAAGGGGCGCCGGCTTGTTTTTCATGTCGGCGCGCATGTTGTACCATGCCTGCGGCATTTCCTTTTCTTCGAGATAGATTTTGTAGGGAACGTCTTTCATGATGCCTTTCCTTTCTTTGATGCGTTTCGGGGATACGGCCGATGGTCCCCGTCTCCCCCGGAGCTTCTGCGTCGGGATCCCGGAAAAGAAAGTCCTTTCCAAAAGAAAAATCCCGTCCCGGCAGATCATGCTGGGACAGGAAAAATATTCCTGCGGTGCCACCCGGCTTGACGCGGAAAACCGCGCCCACTTACGGCATACCATCATATGCCTGACCTTTCGTAACGGAGCGTCGTTCTCCGGCGCGCATACTGAAAATCGCTTTCTTTCTGCTTGCCCTCAGAAGTCCATTCGGTCTCAGCGTATCTGCCGCGATCTCACCGCCCGCGGCTCTCTTGGAGACAGTGGCCGGAACCTACTTACTCTTCTTCAACGGTTTATCGCAGTATAGCATAAAAGTGTCGGCGTGTCAAGCGTTTTTTTCACGATTTTTTCTTTTTGCTTTTCGCTTTCTTCCCCGCCTTCGGTTTTCCGGGAAAAAGTCGACGGTCTCCCCTCTCAAAGCGCCTTTTTCGGGCAGTTTTTCACGCACTCCATGCAGAGGATGCACTCGGTGCCGTTCTTTCTTTTCCGGGAATTGTCGGTCACGTCCACCTCCATGGGACAGACGCGCCGGCACTTTCCGCAATCCACGCACTTTGACTTGTCGCACCTGACGCGGAACAGGGCGAAATAACTCATGGGCTTCAGAAAGACCGTGACCGGGCAAACATATTTGCAGAAGGCGCGGTTATCCCGGAAGGCAAAGGCCAGGGCGATCCCGATCACGTAATAGGCCGCGTTCCCGATAAGAAAAGCCCAGAACATGATCTTTTCCAGCTCTCCCGCGCCCGAAAGGAAGAGCGCCGCCACGAACAGAAGCGACAGGGCGAAGGCGATATAGCGGAGGAAGCCAAGCTTTTTCCGCGGCTTTTCCGGCGTCTTCCAGGGGAGAAAATCCAGGATCATGGCGGTCCAGCAGGCGTATCCGCACCAGCCGCGGCCGAAGATCAGCGGCCCGAAGATCTTGGCCACCGCGTAATGGATCGTGGCCGCTTCAAACACGCCGGTGAAGAGATAATACCAGAAGCCCTCGATCTGCATGTTCTCTCCCCGGATAAGTCCGAGATAGACCAGCATGTAAAGGCCCACCAGAAGCTGGACGACGCGGCGCGCGTGGCGGTATTTGCGGATATAAAGAAAGAGACCGAGCGCGATCGAGATCCCGATATAGCTGAAATTGAAGAGATAAAAGAGATTTCCCTTCGTAAGCCACAGGGTCACGGCCACCGCCTCAAAGATCAGAAGCATAAGAAGCGGAGCCGCGTATTTTTTCAGTCCTGACACGGGTTGAACCTCCTCCGGAGCAGATTTGCGGGAAGCATAAAGTCAGACGCGGCAAGCAGGAGGGCGTCTGTTTCCCAGAACGCAGGCATAACGCACCGCCGGCCCGTCCGGGTATTTGATAACGCGCCTTTCTTCCTCAAAACCGCACTTGCGGTAAAAGCCGATCGACTCGCCGTCCGTCTCCGCTTTGATTCTTTCCAGGTCTCCGGATCCCAGCGCGTTTTGGATCAGCTTTCTCCCCATCCCCCGGCGACGGGAAGCCTCAGAAACGGCGATCCCGATGATCTCCGCATCCGTGCCGTCGTACTTCAGAACCATCATGCCCGTTTTCCTGCCCTGATCCTCACATACGAACACTTTTACCGACGGATCGGTCAGAAAGCCTTCCATCCTCGCCCTGTAGTCCTCATAGACCGGACGGTACATGCACGGGGCATAGAGGGAGAAGGCTTCTTCTGACAAAAGCCAATCCGCATCTCTGAATATCGCAACAGGCATATCCGTCCTCTCCTCCCGCCGGTCAGCTTCCCGTTTCGCCTTTATTATACGCGAAAGCACTTTGATTTTCAACCGCGCCCGGACCGTCACGGTCTGCCGGTGATCATAGAATAACGGGTCTCCGTCCCGGCGGGACAGATCCGGTCCCCCGGAAAGGCCGCCGGCGCGCCGCGTCCGATGAAATCAGACGCGGCGCATGAATGAAAGAGCGCTTTTCCGCTGAATTCCATTTTTCGTCTTTCCTTTGGGATCCGCAAGTCCTTTCCCGAATCGCCGCGTTACTTTAAAAGAAATCCTCTGTAAGCACAAGCCGAATATAACTGCAGCGCAATAGCGCTCGCCGAAGGCGAATATAACTGAAAGAAACCTGATTTGTTAGACAAATCAGGTTTCTTTCTGGCAAAAGATTGCAATTTTAACAAAATCGAGGTTATCGTATTTTTCGTAACGCTAATGTCAGTACGCGGAAATGATATAAGCCTTTAATTCCTCATAATTATTTACGTCATACAGTCCGAATGGTAGATTGGCCAATTTAAGATCACACCTATTTGCTTTCATCTGAACAGCGGTTTGCTTGAAATGGAAGTCTGAACCCGTCAAATCA
>CACYBP010000108.1 GCA_902772625.1 Oscillospiraceae bacterium | reverse complement strand
TTCAGGGCGGCCCGGGACATATCCCGGAGGCGCTTGTCGTCGGCCAGAAGCTCCTTCGCCTTTTGATACAGGATCTCGCCTGTGGTGTCCTTTTCCCGGATCATCACGGCGGCGCCGCGGCTTTCCAGCGCCCGGGCGTTGGACTCCTGGTGATTTTCGGCCACGTTCGGCGACGGCACCATGATGGCGGGGGTGCCGGTGGCCGCCAGTTCTATGGTGGTCATCGCCCCGGCCCGGCAGATCACCAGATCGGCCGCCGCCAGAAGCTCCGGCATGTTGTTGATGTATTCGCGCATGTCCACGTGCTTCGTCTTTGCAAGATCCACGCCCTTGTCCCTCACGAGGTCCGGCATCCAGCGCCAGCCGTAGCTGCCGGTGGCGTGCACGTGATCAAAACCGGTCTCCTCCCGGCTTTCCAGCAGGATGAAATCGGCGATCTTTTTGTTCATCTCCCGGGCGCCCAGCGATCCCCAGAAGGAGAGAAGCAGCTTGCCTTCGTATCCGAGGGCTTTTTTCGCCTCGCTCTTGTCCCGGGTCACCATGCCCGCGCGGATGGGGTTTCCGGTGACGATCGCCTTTCCCCTGAGGGCTTCGGGAAGTCTTTCCACCGCCTCGGGGAAGCCGAGCAGGATCTTTTCCGCGTATTTCCCGGCGGCCACCACGGCCTTTCCGGGAAGGGCGTTGGATTCGTGCAGCACCGAGGGGATCCCCAGCTTTGCCGCCGCGCGCACGTAGGGGTAGCAGGCGTAGCCGCCGGTGCCGAACACCAGATCGGGAGCCTCCTCCTTCACGATGTTGAAGGCTTCCCGGCGCGTCTTCATCATCCGCCAGGCGGCGCCGATATTGAAAGCCACGGCCGAGGGGGCAAAGGAGCGCTTGAAGCCTGAGATATCCACCGTGCGCAGCCGGTAGCCCGCCTGGGGGACCAGCTTTTCCTCCATCCCGCGGGACGCCCCCGCGAAGACGATGACCGCCTCGGGCTGTCTCTTGCGGATAAAGCCCGCCACCGCCAGGGCCGGATTGATGTGTCCGCCGGTGCCTCCGCCGCAAACCAGTATCTTCATGTTTCCGATTCCTTTCCTGTTTTCCGGGCCGGCGCCTCTTCCCCGTAAGGCGCTTTCAGGCCCGCGTTTCGCTTTCTTCCCGGAAAGCTCTATTCAAGCTTGATGGGTTCCTTCGTCTGGCGTGAGATATTGAGCACGACTCCTATTTCGGCCAGCTGGATCATCAGGGCGGTCCCTCCGTAGGAGAAGAAGGGCAGAGCCATGCCGGTGACCGGCACCGCGTTGGTGACCACCGCGAGGTTGATCAGGACCTGCAGGGCGATCTTCGCCATGATCCCCACCACCAGCAGGAAGCCGAACCGGTCGCGGGCGCGCCGGGCGATGGTGATGCCCCGCCAGATCAGGAGCGCGAAGAGCACCAGGATCACCAGGATCCCGAAGATCCCCAATTCCTCCCCCACGATGGAGAGCACGTAGTCGTTGTGAGATTCCGGAAGAAAGAGCTGCTTCTGCCGGGAATTGCCGAGCCCCACCCCGAAAAAGCCGCCGGTGCCCAGCGCCATCAGCGACTGGAGAGTCTGGTATCCGGTGGTGCTGGCATAATTCTCCGGGTTTTTCCAGGCGAGCCATCTCCGGCTGATATATCCCACGGGGACCTTGTCGCCGTAGGCGATGAAAAGCACCACCAGGATCAGCCCCGCCGCCACGAAGGGCCAGAACCATTTGTTGGACATGCCGCCCGCGTACAGGATGACGATGGCCGTGGCGGCGATCAGGATCAGACAGGAGAAGTGCGGCTCCAGCGCCAGAAGGATCGCCGTGGGTCCCACCGCCAGAAGAAAGCCGGTCATGGGGCAGGTGATGTTTTTCATCCGGCTTCTCCGGTCCTCACACCAGCGGGCCAGAAAGAAGATCACCGCGACCTTGGAGAGCTCCGAGGGCTGGAAGCGGACGCCGCCGATCTGGATCCAGCGGATGGCGTCGTTGACCTCCTTGCCCACCAGAAGCACCGCGAGCAGGAGCACCA
>CACYBP010000107.1 GCA_902772625.1 Oscillospiraceae bacterium | reverse complement strand
GCTGTTTCTGAAATCGAAACGGATGAACATGCTGGTGAGCACGTGGGACAGGGCATGCTTTTCGGCGTCCGCTTTGGTGTAATATACAGCCTGATCCCCGGTTTCCACCAGAATCCGCCAGTCGATCTCGTTGGGATCCTTTCCCTTGGAGCAAGAACCGAAAAGCGCAAGGAGCATGATCAGCAACAGGGCCGCCGGAAGCCTTCCCCTCCTGCTTTTTCCCGAAGAGTCTTTCATATCGCGTTCCCCTCTTTCTCCCGGCAGATCCGGTTTGATACGTTCCGCGCGCGGGATCCGCGCCGCGATTTCATTATATATATATATATTGTCAAGCTTCCCGTGACTTATCCTATCACAAAAAGCGCGTTTTGTCCCCTTTGGGGGACGAAACGCGCTTTTTTCGGGCTGAACTGCAGTTCCCGGCAGCAGAAAGCGGCCTCGCTTCCCGCTTTTTCCCCCCTTACCGGGATATGACGATCCCTCAGTCAGCCGTTCCGGCTGACGGTGTCTCGTCTGCGGGCCCCGCTCAGGGTTTGCCTGCGCCGTTTCGGCAGTCGGCGATCATCTCGTGCAGGATTTCCAGGAGCGTTTTCTTGGTGTCGCGATCTGCGGTCTCATCGATCATGTCCAACAGAGTGTTGAGCATATTCTGCCGGCGGAGAGAATCAACCGCCTCCTCCGAGATTTTCCGGGGAGCATAGATCAGATCAAAATATGCCTTCTGATAAAAGTCGATCAGCATCTGATTGGTTTGCTCGCGCGCCGAAACGATCTGACCGACTGCTGCGGCAGCCTCGGGCCGTCCGCCCTGGTTCAGGATCTGATTTACGGCCTCTCGCAGATATTCCGTGTCGCGCGAGATCTGATCGATCTTTTCAAGAAAGTATGCCGCGTCCCTTTTCTCATCACGAGAAATCTTGTCTGCGCCGGCGGAATCGGCAATCCCCTCTTCCAGGGTATCTTTCATTCTATCGTTCACCGTTTTATCCTCCAATCATATTCAAATGTTCACCCCTCCGCGGGAGTCTCCGCGTAATACTGCGCCTGGGCGTTCCAGAGAGAGGCGTATTTGCCGTTTCGGGAAAGAAGTTCTTCATGCTCGCCCACCTCAGCGATCCTGCCGTGATCGAACACCGCGATCCGGTCGCAGAAGCGGGTGGAGGAAAGCCGGTGGGAGATATAGACCGCGGTGTGGTTCCCGGTGATCTTGTCAAAGCCCTCGTACACCTCGGCCTCGGCCAGAGGATCCAGGGCCGCCGTCGGCTCGTCCAGCAGGATGAAGGGCGAATCGCGGTACACCGCCCGGGCCAGGGCGATCTTCTGCGCCTCTCCCCCGGAGATCTCGATCCCGTTTTCATCCAGAGTCTTATAAAGCACCGCGTCCAGCGGCAGATGGGAAAGGTCGTGCCCCACGTCCCGGAGGATCCTTTCGGCCCTTTCCCGGTCAAGCTCCTTTCCCGCCGCCACGTTTTCCCCCACCGAATAGGGGAACAGGGCGAAATCCTGAAACACCGCCGAAAAGATCTCCAGATAATCCCGCGGCCTGTACTTCCGGATATCCACGCCGTTGAGAAGGATCTCCCCCTCCTGGGGGTCGTAAAGGCGGCAGAGCAGCTTGATGAAGGTGGTCTTGCCCGATCCGTTTTCGCCCACGATGGCGAGCCTTTCCCCGGTGCGGAAGCTGAAAGAAACGTGGGAAAGCGCCTCGGTCTCGCTTCCGGGATAGCGGAAGGTGACGTCCCGGAATTCGATCTCGTATTTCCCGTCCCGCCGCTTTTCGGTGGTGAGGGTCCCCTTGTACATGGGGTCCTCCAGATCGTTGAAGGCGAAGACCCGGTCGAGATAAAGCGTATTGATACGCATCGTTCCCACCGCCTTGAGAAGCACCCCGATCCCCCGGGAAAGGCCGGTGACCGCCCCCGCGTACCGGGCGACGGAACCGACGCCGTAGGCTCCCGCCCAGGCCTTCAGGGCTGCCAGCGCGTAAACGAGTCCGGTGAAGATCCCGTCGATCACCTCCGAAAGCGCGGTGAGGAGCCCCATCGGCCCCCGCGCCATCCGGCTCATGTACCCCTTGTCCACGTCGTAGATCCCGGGCTTTTGGTGATCCATCCCCTTTTCGTAAAAACGCCGGAGGGGATTCAGGTCGTAAAGGCGCATGTCGCCGGCCAATCCCTTTTCCACCATGCGGAACCCGAAATAGCTGAACCTCCGGTTGCCCATCTGCGGGTCGTCGTCCTTGGGGATGCTTTGCCAGTAGGACTCGGCTCTGTTCGCCGCCGCGGGGGAAAGCAACGTGAAAAGGAGCAGGAGCGCGACGCTTCCTCCGGTGATCCAGGGGGAATTGAGCCAGAGAAGCCTCCCTCCGTCGGGGACCTGCTGGAGGAAAAAGCCCGCCGTGAGCACTGCGGCTCCCAAAAGATCGAACGTCGCCTCCCAGAACTCGCTGAAAGCCCTGGTGCTCCGGGCAAGTCCCCAGCCTGCCCAGTTGAAATCTCCGTAGATT
Source organism: Oscillospiraceae bacterium (assembly GCA_902772625.1). Classification (GTDB taxonomy): domain Bacteria; phylum Bacillota; class Clostridia; order Oscillospirales; family QAMX01; genus RUG11797. The sequence continues at coordinate 2,531 of CACYBP010000107.1, read as the reverse complement.
TCCTGCGCCGAGGCCACGGTCTCTGGCCGGTCAAAGACCTCGTAGTCCATATCGAGCATTTTGTCGTAAATGCTCGCGCGCCAGACGGCGCTGGTGAGCACCGCCCAGGCGTCGAAGCGCGACCGGTTCACCCTCTCCAGAAGGGTATTGACCAGAAAGAGCGTTCCTCCGGTCCCCAGGGTCAGAAGGATCAGAAGGAAGAGTTTGCGGGGGTCGCGCCCGAGAGCCAGTTCGTTGACCACCAGAGACGCGAGGAAAAGATCGGCGTAGACCGCAAGCTTTTTGAGAAGAAGCCTTACGATCTGGAAAAGGCGGTAGCGGGGGATATACTTTTCCACCATCGCCAGCGCCCGCCGCTGGTTTCTGACCGCGTGGAGCAGGGTGATCTTTTCTTTCTTTTCGCGCTTTTTCATACCGTTTCCCCCTCCTCATAATACTTTCTCTGCACCGCGAAAAGCTCCGCGTATTTTCCGCCCTTCGCCATCAGGCTTTCGTGATCCCCCTCCTCGGCGATGACGCCCTTTTCCAGAAAGAGGATCCGGTTGCAGAAGCGGGTGGAGGCAAGCCGGTGGGAGATATAGAGGGCGGCGCGGCCCTCGGTCATTTCGGCGTAGCGTTTATACGTCTCGCTTTCGGCGATGGGATCCAGGGCGGCGGTGGGCTCGTCCAGCACCAGGACCGATCCGCCTTTATAGAGGGCGCGGGCCAGCATCAGCCTTTGCGCCTCTCCCCCCGAAAGGCCGACCCCGTCCAGCCAGACCTCCTGGGTCAGGGGCGTATCGATCCCCTTGGGAAGCCTTTCGAGAAGTGTCGAAAGCCCCGCTTTTTCCAGGCTTTCCCTTACTCTTTCCCGGTCGATCTCCCCGGCCGACGCCGCCACGTTTTCCGCCAGCGTCACCGCCAGGGCCTTCACCTCCTGGAACACCACGGCGATCAGGCGGTAGTAGTCCCGCCGGTCGTAGACCCGGATATCCTCGCCGTTCAGGGTCACCTTTCCTTCCGTGGGATCGAGAAGCCCGGTGAGAAGCCTGACCAGGGTGGTCTTGCCCGCGCCGTTGAGGCCCACCACCGCGAGCTTTTCGCCCGCGCGGAGCGTGAAGGAAAGATCGTGAAGGGTTTCCTCCTCCGCCCCGGGATACCGGTAGGATACGTGCTCGAAGGCGATCGCGGCGTGCTTTTTCGCCTCTTCCGGCACAGGCTTTCCGCCCTCGAAGACGAAGGGCTCGGGATAGGAAAGGAATTCCCGGATCACCGAAAGCTCCATGCACTGCTTTCTGAGGGTCGAGATCCCGCCGAGGATCCCGGCGACCCAGCCTGAAAAGCCGGTGACCGCGCCGAAATAGAGCAAAAATTCGCTGACCGTGATCTCTCCCCGGACGGCCATGATGGTGAGCAGGGCGTAGGCAAGACCGTTTCTGAGAAAGAAGAACGATAGATCCAGAAGATCGCCCGGCAGATGGGCCTTTTCCATCCGGACCAGAAGATCCCGCTGATCCCGGGTGTCCCGCCGGGCTTTGTCCTTGAAAAAGCGCTGCAGGGAAAAGATGCGGATATCCTTGGCAGGCTTCGGCTGCATCGCGACGCCCACCGAGTACAGCCGGTTTTTCCACGCCCTGTCCCATTCCTCCTTGTGACGGTCAAGCCACCCGTCGGCATGGCGCGTGATGAAAAAGCTGATCGCCGCCATGACGGCCGACGCTCCGATCAGAACCGGGTGCGCTCCGGTGAGAAGCAGGAGATAGATGACAAACCCCGCGACGCTTACCAGAAGGTCCTCCATAGTTTTCCACGTCGACTCCCCCGGCGCGCTGTTGCCGCTGACCGCGTCGCCCGCGCGGGAATTCAGACGAAGGAAACGCGTATCCATCGTGTTGGGGAAGGAGGTGGTCGCAAACTTGTCGGCCAGATCCGAAACGACGGTCCCGCGGATCGCCATCTTGGGATACAGCATATTCCCGCCGATATACCGGCTGAAGGCGTTCGTCAGAAGAAGACCGCCCGCAAAGAGTCCCACCGTGAAGAAAAGCTCCGGAAACGGCACGCCTCCCGTCACCTTTTCCACCGTCACCGGCGGCAGGAAAAGCTCGAAAAGGCTTCTCCCCACCCGCAGAAGGATCAGGGCGAAGGTCAGAAGCGGCACGCGCGCGTAGGTTTTCCACCCTCTCTTCAGAAACCAGAAGCAGGTGGAAAGGGTGCCGTAGCGCGGCTTTTCCCGTTTTTTCTCCCGTTTTTCGGGTTTCGCCATGATTCTCATCTTCCTTTCATGATCCTTAATGATCCGGAGAAGGAGGAAGTTTCCCCTTCCTATCCTGTCCCCATCCTAACACAAAAAAACCCGGAAGGGGCGAAACCGGGACGAATCGCTCCCTCCGGGGGATGAATTGCATAGACCGGCGCGCGGGAGCCGCCGGCGAAAAGGAACCTCAAAGGAATGGCGCCATAAACCTCACCGGGTCTTGATCTCCCCCGGAGATCCATTCAATACCGGTCCCTTCCTTCGGAAGCCTTTACGCAAGGGAGCCTTGTGGGGG
>CACYBP010000106.1 GCA_902772625.1 Oscillospiraceae bacterium | reverse complement strand
TTGGTGCCGTACATCTCGTAGCGGAGGCAGTAGACCTCGCCGATCTCCACGTCGTCCAGAAGACCGTCGTGGCGGAGGATGGAATGATTCCCGCCGGGATATTCGATGCCTTTGGTGGCGGGGGTCAGGTAGTTGATCTCGAATTCCTTCCCGTCCTCGCATCCCGGGGTCAGGGTCACCGGATCGTACTGATTGATGGACTGCCAGGGCCTTTTCTGCACTTCGTCCACCTCAAAGTGCTCGAATTCGGTGAAGCCATCGCCCTTTCCCACCACGCGGATCATGTCGGCCAGGCGGTAAGCGCCCTCCCAGTCCCAGTCCACGAAGAGGTTCCGCACCTCAAAGCGCGTGCAGGAGACGATATCGAAAAAGCTCTTTTCGGAGAACAGAAGCTCCGCGCCGCCGCCGTCGAACATCCCGTCGGTGATATCGCGGATCACGATGCGCTCGGGGGTGGCGAAACGGTAAACGGCCTTTTCAAGGCGCAGCCTCGTGCCCGGATGCTCCGCAAGATACCCGAAGGCACGGCGGAGGGGTTCGGTGTTGTCGGCGTTTTCGGGCAGAACGCCGAAGGCCGAGCCTTCGACCGTGGAGACGATCTCAGGCTCGGCGATCGTAAAATTCAGTTCCATGAATAAGACTTACTCGTCCTTCTTCGCGGCCAGGAGGTCACGGATCTCGGTGAGCAGGACTTCTTCTTTGGTGGGTTCGGGTGCGGGCTCCTCGGCGGGGGCTTCCTCTTCCTTCTTCTTCAGGTCGTTGATCTTGTTCATGGCCTTGACGATCAGGAATACCACGAAGGCGATCAGGATGAAGTTGATGATGGCGGTGATGAAGGTGCCGAGACCGAGCACGACGGCTTCGCTGACGACCTCTTCGCCGTTCATGACGGCCGGCTTCAGCACGATGTCCCACTTCGCAAGGTCGATCCCGCCGAAAAGCAGGCCGATCAGGGGCATCAGGATGTTGTTGATCAGGCTCGTGGTGATGGCGCCGAAGGCCGTGGCGATGATGACGCCGATGGCCATATCCAGCACGTTGCCGCGCATGATGAATTCCTTGAATTCACCGAAAAAGCCTTTCTTTTTTTCCACAGTGTTCTCGCTCATTTTTTCTCCTCCGTTATGTTAATTGGGGTACGCGCCGTAGAAATGCAGGACGTTCAGATCCGCGGTCAGATCGGTGCCGTGGGCGCCTCTGCCGTCGGCCTGGTCGTGGACGCCGTGATCGGTCTGGACCGTGATCAGGTGTCTTTTTCCCTGCCAGAGCGTCCGGGCTTTTCGGGCCAGAAGATCGAAATGCCGGAAATGCTCTTCAAGCTTGGCAAGCGATTCGCAGGCCTCGGTGCCGCGGGCGTGCATGATCGAATCGTATTCGCCGAAATAAACGCTGATATGATCGTACCGGTCCTCCTCCAGAAGCGCCAGCGCCACCCGGAAGGAGTCGGCGTCGTCTTCGGTGACGAAGGCGTCCATCTTCCGGTCGGCGAAGATCATCGCCATGCTGCATCCGGCGCTGGCCACGTTGGCCACGCGCAGGCCCTTTTCCAGCATCCGGTCGAAAAGCGTGTCCACCGTGAGGATGGGCTTCCGGTATTCCCGGATGCCGTGCACCGCGGGAGCCGCGCCCGAATACATGGTGGCGAAGCACACCGGCGTCACCGAGGGCATCACGGTGGCGTAGGGCCGGGCCATGGGAGCGTGGCGGAGCACCGGCAGGAAGTAGTCCGGATATTTCCGGAACAGCCATTCGGCCACCGCGTCGGGATGGAAGAAGAGGCTTCGTTCGGCGATCCCGCCCATCTGTTCGATCAGAAGATCGGCCAGGGGGGAAAGCGGCTCCTCCGCGTCGCGGGGGGAGTCGACGCCGATGACCCGGGCCAGGGTCGCCGCCTCATGGGTCAGGGAGACCGGATTCGGGAACCGGTCGGGGAAATCGCCCATGGGTCTCACGTCCTTTCAGGCTTTTCGGCCTTATTTCTCCTCTTTGCGGATCACTTCGATCCCGCCGAGGTATTTGCGAAGCACCTCAGGCACCACGATGCTGCCGTCCTTCTGCTGGTTCTGCTCCACCATGGCGGGGAAGATGCGGGAGGTGGCAAGACCGGAGCCGTTGAGGGTGTGCACGAATTCGGTCTTCCCGGTGGCTTCCCGGCGGAAGCGGATGTTGCCGCGCCGCGCCTGGTAATCCCGGGCGTTGGAGACCGAGGAGACCTCTTTGTAGCCGTTCATGGAGGGGATCTGGATCTCGATGTCGTAGGTGCGCGCCATGGAGGCCGAGCAGTCGCCCGCCGCGAGCTTCACGGTGCGGAAGTGGAAGCCGAG
>CACYBP010000105.1 GCA_902772625.1 Oscillospiraceae bacterium | reverse complement strand
TTTTCGCTGAGAAGACCCACCAGGATCGCGCCGACCATCAGGAACACCGTGTAAAAGCCCATGGTCCCGTCGGCCGCCGTGTCCATCAGGACCCCGGCGAAGCAGCCGAAGGCCGCGCCCCACTCCTTGCCGAAAAAGATGGCGATGAAGGCCGCCAGAAAGGGCATCACGTCGGCGCGCAGCGAAAAGACCCGAAGCCCCTCGGCGCACGCCGACCAGAAGCTGAAGGTCAGGACCGTGAGCAAAACGAGAAACACGGTCTTGACCGCCGTGCGTTTCCATTCGTTCATGGTCAGCCCTCTTTTTGAAAATCGGTGATGACGAACACCACGGTCAGCTTGTCAAGATCCACCGACGGGGTGATCTCGGCGACCTTGGAAAAACCGTCCCGGGAGGTGGAGATGGCCGAGACCTCGCCGATCATCAGGCCCTGGGGCACGTTTTCCCCGAGGCCGGAGGTGCAGATCTCGTCGCCCACGAAAAGAGAGGTCTCCAGCGTGACGTAGGAGAGCATCAGACGCCCTTTTTTCATCAGCTCGAAATCGCCCTCGCAGATCATCGATTCGTTGGTGCGCACGTTCTGGGCGCCCAGGGAATTCCCGCTGTCGATCACGGTCTGGACGTTGGCCCAGTTGACCCCCAGCTCGCACACGGTGCCCACGTAGCCCTCGCTGACGATGACGGTGTCGCCCACCTCGATGCCCGAGGAGCTGCCCTTGTTGATGGTGAAGGTGCGGGCGAAATCGCCGTCGCTGCGGGCGATGATGTCGCACATCTGCATGCTGTATTTGTCGTTTTCCCGGGTGATGTTCAGAAGGTCGCGCAGCTTGGCGTTTTCATCCCGGTACTGCTCCGCCTCGCGGATCAGGGCGTCCTTTTCCAGAAGCTCGGCCTTCAGCTGTTCGTTTTCCAGCTTCAGGGCGTCGAATTCGGTGACGTAGGAGATCATCTTGCCCACGCCCTCGGCCACCCAGGTGAAGGCCTTCTGAAAGGGAGAGGTGATAAAAGAGGCGACGTTGGCCACCGGGGACGCGCGCCCGACGCTGTAGGCCGAGAGCACCCCCAGGATCACCACCGCGCCGATCACGATCAGCACGGCGATCACGAGCTTTTTGCGGAAAAACGATCTCACTTGATTCCTCCTGACCCGTCCGGGGCGAAGAGCGGGAGGCCGAGCTCCCGGAAACATTCAGAAAGACGGCAGAGCGGAAGCCCCACCACCGCGGAATAGTCTCCCTCGATCCGGGAGACGAAGGCGGCCGCGCCGCCCTGTATGCCGTAGGCGCCGGCCTTGTCCATGGGCTCCTTCGTGGCGACGTAGGCCGCGATCTCCTCTTCGGAGAGGGCGCGGAAGGTCACGCGGACGCTTTCCACGTGGGAAAGCCTTTTTCCGAAGGCCGAAACGAAAAGACCGGTGTGGACGAAGTGGCTCCTTCCCGAAAGCAGGGCGAGCGTCTCCTCCGCTTCGCGCGCGGTACGGGGCTTTCCGAGGATCCTTCCCGAAAGCTCCACCACCGTGTCGGCCGAAAGGATCAGGGCGTTCCTGTCCCCGATCTCCCTTTCCGCCGTTTCCCCCTTCAGGACCGCCAGCGCCTTTGCGGTGTCGGCGGGGGAAAGGCCGCGGACCGAGGATTCATCGGCTCCGGAGGGACGGATCTCAAAATCCCGCAGACCGATCTGCTCCAGAAGGGCCTTTCTTCTCGGCGAGGCCGAGGCAAGAATCACGCGCACGGTCACTTACTCCTCATGATCAAGGCGCGGGAGCGCCAGAGATAGTCGATCCCGGACCAGAGCGTCACCGCGGCGGCCAGGGCCGAAAGCACCGTGAGGATCAGGGAAAGATCCAGACCGGGCGCGGCCAGGGGCAGAAGATCGGACAGCACGAAGATCAGAAGAATGATGATCATCTGGGTGAAGGTCTTGATCTTGCCCGAAAGCCCGGCGGCCATCACCACGCCCTCGCCCATGGCCAGGATGCGCAGGGACGTGATGATCAGCTCGCGTCCCACGATGATGAAGGTGAAGACCGGATGCATGATCCCGCTTGCCGTGAAGATCAAAAAGGCCGAGATCACCAGAAGCTTGTCGGCCAGGGGATCGACGAATTTGCCGAAGGTGGTCACCTGGTTATATTTCCGGGCCACGTACCCGTCGATGAAGTCGGTGATCGAGGCCAGGGCGAACACCCCCGCCGCGGCGATATTGTGGAAGGGAAAGTCGATAAGGCACAGGACCAGGAATACCGGGATCAGAAAGACTCTCACCAGAGTGATCTTGTTGGCGGTGGTCATGCCCTCGCCTCCTTTTCGGCGGGAGAGCCGAAAAGCTCTCCTTCGTAAATTTCATCCACCGTGATATCGATAAAGTCCCCGTCGCGGGGTCTGGGGGAGGCCTTGAAGAAGATGCGGCCGTCGATCTCGGGGGAATCGGCGAAGGTGCGGCCGAAGCTGGTCTCGGCGATGCGGTCGTAGCCCTCGCAAAGGACCCGGAAGGTCTTTCCCACAAGCGACGCGGAATAGTCGTTCATGATCCGGTCCTGCAATTCGGAAAGGAGCTCGTGGCGGTGCTCCGCCACGTCCTCGTCCACCGGATCGGGAAGCGAGGCGGCCGGCGTCCCCTCCTGGGGAGAGAAGACGAAGATCCCCGCGCGCTCGAAGCGTACCGCCTTCATGAAATCGCAGAGCTCCTCGAAATCCCCGTCGGTCTCGCCGGGGAAGCCCACCATCACGGTGGTGCGGAGCACGACCCCCGGGATCCGTTCCCGGAGCTTGCGGAACAGGGCGGTAAGCTCCGCCTTCGTGCCGCGGCGGTTCATGGCGCGGAGGATCTTATCCGACGCGTGCTGGATGGGGATATCGAGGTATTTGACGATCTTCTCTTCGGTGCGGATCACCTCGATCAATTCGTCGGTGATGCTTTCGGGATAGAGATAGTGCAGGCGGATCCATTCGATCCCGTCGATCCTCGCGACGCGGCGGAGCAGAGTGGCAAGGCTCCTGCCCTCCAGATCCTCGCCGTAGCGGGTGATATCCTGGGCGATGACGTTGATCTCCTTCACTCCGTCGGAAGCGAGCTCTTCGCACTCCTTCACCACCAGATCCTCGTCCCGGCTGCGATAGGGGCCGCGCAGCGAGGGGATGATGCAGTAGGAGCAGCGGTTGCTGCATCCCTCGGCGATGCGGAGATAGGCCGAATACCACGCGGTCAGACGCACCCGGCCGCACTCGGTGACCGGCGCGTCCAGCGGCCCGAAGAAGAGCGGCTGTTCGCCCCGGAGGGCGGCGTCCACCGCCTCCACGATCCGGTCGTAGCTCCCGCAGCCCAGAAGGCCGTCCACCCCGGGAAATTCGTCCAGGATCTCGGTCTTGACGTCCTCGGCGAGACACCCGGCCACGATCAGCTTTTTCAGGGTGCCGTCGTCCTTGAAGCGCAGAAGCTCCAGAATGTTTTCCACCGCCTCCGCCTTGGCGCTGTCGATGAAGGCGCAGGTGTTCAGGACGATGATCTCCGCTTCGCTGTAAGCGGCCACGATCTTATAGCCCGCCTTTTCCAGACGGTAGATCATCTGCTCGCTCATCACCACGTTTTTCGGGCAGCCCAGCGTGACCACCGCGACAGTATGCGTATCCGCCACTTTTCTTCCTCTTTTCAAAGATGCCCTTGCGGGCCGTAGTTTTTTCTTTTCGGCCGGGTCATTCCCCGTCTTTTTCCGGGGCCTCTTCAAGATAGCGCTCCAGGATGCGCGCGATGCTTTCCCGCTCGAAGCCCTTCTGAAAGAGCAGTCCCGCCCCCCGCCGGAGGGAGTCCCGGTCGGTCTCTCCCCG
>CACYBP010000104.1 GCA_902772625.1 Oscillospiraceae bacterium | reverse complement strand
GAAAGGACCTCCGCCCCGGTGAAGCCTCCGGAGGAAAAGACCGAGGAGGTCTCGGCCGAGCCCGCCTGGTCCAAGCCCGTAGAAGGCGCGGTAACGCGCTCCTTCTCCGGAGACGCTCTGGTCTATAATCCCACGCTTTCAGACTGGCGCACCCACAACGGGGTGGACCTCTCGGCAGCCGCCGGCGCCGAGGTCCGTGCCATCGGAAAAGGCGTGGTCACCCGGGTCGGCGAGGACGGACTTTCCGGCGTTTCGGTCACGGTGGAGCACGCCGGAGGCTATACCGCGGTGTACGCCAACCTCGATCCCGACGTCCCGGTCAAGCCGGGCGACGACGTGGAGGCGGGAAGCGTGATCGGAAAGATCGGGGACAGCATGACCACCGAAGCCTCCGACGCACCGCATCTGCATCTGGAGATCCTGAAGAGCGGAAAGCTCATCGACCCGCTCTCCCTGATCGGGGACTGAGCGGAAGCTCTGACGCGAAAGACACGCGCGGGAGACGCTTTTCATAAAGCGTCTCCCGCGTTTTTTATCCTCCGGGATCGCGCCAAAGCCTTCCCCCGACGGGGGAAGGCGGCATGACAAAGTCATGACGGATGAGGGGAATACCGCTGTTCTCTATAGGGAAAACCCCATCTCCGCGGCGCGGGGAGACGCCGCCTCATCCGTCAAAATCTTCGATTTTGACACCTTCCCCTCTGAGGGGAAGGCTTCCGGGATCCTGCCTCTTTCCGGGACCGTGCCTTTTCCGGATTATTCACGCAAAAAGCCCCGGCGGGATCCCGCCGAGGCTTCTGATTCTTTAAGATTGCTCCGGGTCCTCTTCGGCCGGACGGGCGCGAAGCACCCGCTCCATATCCTCCGGCAGGGGCGCAAGAAGCGTCACGCGCTTTTCTGAGTAGGGCAGAAGGAAGGAAAGTCTTCCGGCGTGAAGCGCCTGGCGGGAAAGGCCGAAGCCTTCCTCCCCGTCCCCGTAAAGGGGATCGCCGAGGAGGGGATGGCCGATATAAGCCGTGTGCACCCGGATCTGGTGGGTGCGGCCGGTGTAAAGCCGGAAGCGGACCAGGGAAAAATCCCCGTGAAAGGAGATCCTCTCCGCCCCGGTCACGGCTTTTTCGCCGTCCTCCCGGACCACGCGGCGCACCGCTCCCTCGCACTCCCGGGCGATGGGCCGGTCGATCAGGACCGATCCCGGAAATCTCCCCCGGGCAAGGCCGAGATATTCCTTTTCCATGGCGGCGCGGGAGGCGAACCAGTTGGCCGCGAGGGGATTTTTCGCGATCAGGACGATCCCGCTGGTGCCAAGGTCCAGCCGGTTCACCGCCCGGAAGGTGAAAACCTCCCCTTCGTATTTTTTCATCACCCGTCCCGCCAGGGTCCCGTACACGTGGGCGCGGGAGGGATGCACCGGGATCCCGGCCTCCTTGTCCAGGGCCAGAAGATCCTCGTCCTCGTAAAGGATCGAAAGCGGTCCCTCCTCCGGGGCGATGCTGCCGCTCCCCTCCTCCTCCCGGACCGAGAGCGAAAGGGTCTCTCCCGCGTGAAGGACGCGGTTGGAATAGATCGGCTCGCCGTCACAGAAAAGCATACCCTGCCGCTTGATAAGCACCAGCAGGGTATGCGAAACGCCTTTTTTTCTGAGAAAATCCCCGGCTCTCTGCCCCTCCTCGAAGGGGGTCACCGGAAAAAAGAGGGTGCGGTTCATTTGACCTCGTAGGAATCGTAGGCGGAGGTGGTGAGCACGGTGAGGCGATCCTGCACCTGCTTGAGGAGATTCTGATACTTTTCCTCCTGGGCGGATTTTTTCACCACCGTGGGGAAATAATCGTCGTTGGGAAGGCGCTTGATGACGTAAAAGCCGTACTTGGTGGAGACCACGTCGCTGATCTCCCCTTCTTTCAGGGAGAAGGCCGCGTTGAGGAATTCCTCCGGAAGGCCTTCGCTCGCGTCGTTTTTGATATAGGCGCTGTAGCCGTCGCCGGGCTTGTTGGCGCTGTACTTGTCGATCAGCTTGTGGAAATTGCTCCCGTTCAGAGCCAGCGCCCGCACCTTCTGGGCGGTCTCGCGCCGCTCGGCGATGGTCTTGGAATCCAGTTCCTCTCCGTTTGTAAGGTTCAGACGGGAAAGCAGAACGTATTCCACGTTGACGAAGTCGTCTTTATAGGTCTCGGTGGCCGCTGCAAGCTCCTCCTCGGTCAGGGCCATCGGCCCGTCGTCCGCCACCAGAAATTCCTCCACCTTGTCCAGAAGCATCTGGTTTTTGAGCATCTGACGGTAGGTCTTGTCGGAGATGTTCACGGTGCGCAAAAAGTCCCGGTAGGTGGAAGAGGTCCCGATGCCGGCGATGACCTTGTCCACCTGCTGCTCCACCAGAGGCTCCTCCTCGGCGGTGAATTCCAGACTGTACTGCTTGGCGAGGCTCAGGCCGGCGTAGTCGGCCAGGATCTGCTGGTAGGCAAGCTCCTTGACCACGTCGCCGAGCTTTCTGCCGCCGAATTCCTCGATCTCGGCCGAGTAATCCAGGGCGCCCTGGTTATAAAGCTCCAGCATCGAGGTGGAGATATAGACGTAGTAATTCATGATCTCCTCGGTGACGGCGCTTCCGTCCACCGTGAGCAGGGTGCGCGAGCCCGAGCAGGACGCGAGCATCGCCGCCGCCATCACCAGGACCAGAGCGATCGCCGCCGCCCTTTTGAGGATCCCTTTCATATCCGTGTTCTTCCTTTCCTGTCCGGCCCCGTCGGGCCGGGATTCATTTCTTCATGCAGTGCGTGCGGTAGAGGGGGAGATAGATCTCCTTATCCTGCAGCACGCATCCCGTGACCGACCCCGCGCGCATCAGCTCGGTGCATTTCGAGCAGGCGACGCAGAGCTTTTTCCGGTCGAGCTTTCCCTCCCGCAGGTCGTTCGGGAAGGCGGGATAGGCGAAGCTTTCGCGGCCGAAGCCCGCGAGGGCCGCCCCGCCGCTTTCCACCAGAGCCGCGGCGGCCGGGAAGGCGAATTCCCGGAGATAGCTGAGTCCCGAGGCGATCACCGAAAGCTCCGGGAAGCGCGCCGAAAGCTCCCTCACCCCGGCGATCATCCGCGCGACCCCCTCCAGAGGATGCTCCTCCGGGGTATACCCGCCCAGATCGTAGGGGCGGTTCACGTGGGGATTGACGTAGGGGTTGCCCATGGAGGTGTTCAGAAGCCCCACGCCCCGCCCGGTCAGCCAGGAGACCAGGGTATTAAGCTCGCCCGGATCGCGCCGGTCGCTTCCCTCCCGGAGATCGGTGCCGAAGCCGAAGGGATAGGGGAAGGCGTCGTAGAGGTTCAGGCGGCAGGTCTTGATAAAATCCCGGCCGGTGGCGGCGTTCGCCGCCTCGATCCCCTGAAGCAGGAGGCGCGCCCGGTTTTCAAGGCTCCCGCCGTACTTTCCGGGGCGGTTGTAGGCCGAAAGCAGCTCGCTTAAAAGATACCGGTGGCAGCATTTGATATCCACCCCGTCGAATCCCGCCTTCTCGGCGAGCATCGCCGTCTTTCCGTAGTATTCCGGAAGCGAATCCAGATACCCGTCGCTTACCACCCGGTCGGGCAAAAGCGGCGCGTTTTTCTCAAAGAGCGGATTCAGATAGGCCACCAGGGGCGCGGGGACGCCCTCGGGCCTGGAATAGCGCCCGGAGTGGGTCGCCTGCAGGATCATCACCGGGGCGTACCCGTTTTTTCTGATCCCGGCCTCCTTGACCTGATCCACGGTGCGCTGAAAACTTTCCAGCGTCTTTTCGGTGAGCCACGGCTGGCGCGGATTGGCTCTTCCCTCGGGCACGATGGCCACCGCCTCGAACCACAGAAGGCCCGCGCCTCCCTCGGCCTCGCGGATATACCGGCGCAGGGCAAGCTCGCCGACGCTGCCGTCGGTCCCGCCGTCGCATCCCTCCATCGGCTGGAAGACGATGCGGTTGGGAAGGCGGCCGAGGGGTTTGAAAAGCGCCCCGGTATCCTCCGCCAGGGGAATATCCGCGCCGAGCTCCTGAAGCTTCCGGCGGAATTCCTCCCGCGATTTATAATGAAAAGTTTCGTGCTTCATCTTCTTTGCTCCTTCGCTTGACAAAGGTCGGGAAAACCTGTATGCTCTTTTTGAAAGGGCGGTTTCCCCCTTCCCCCCGCCGGAGAGCGCAAGGGGATATAAATAAGTATACCACACGGCGGGAAAAAGGGGAAGCACAATATTTTGCGATTTGCGCCTGTTTTTTGAGAAACCGCCGCCCGAAGGCGGCAAAAGGAGGAACCCACCGTGAAAAAAGCTCTGTTCCTGTGCGACGCTCCCGAAAACGTCCGGAAGGTCTACGGCGAGAAGGGGATCGCGCTTCTCCGCTCTTCTTATGAATTTCTCTCCCCCGGGCCGGTCACCGGGGAGGCGCTTTGCGCCTCCGGCGGGAAATACCGGGAGACCGAGTACGTCTTCTCCACCTGGGGCATGCCCGCCCTGTCCGAAGAGGAGATCGAAAGCGAGCTTCCCGCCCTGAAGGCCGTGTTCTACGGCGCGGGATCGGTGCAGGCCTTCGCCCGTCCCTTTCTTCAAAGGGGGATCCGGGTCTTTTCGGCCTGGGCGGCCAACGCGGTGCCGGTGGCCGAATACGCCCTCGCGGCGATCCTTTTGGCCAACAAGGGCTTTTTCTCCTGCCTGCCCCTGAAAGCCGACCGCGCCGCCTCGGCCGCGGCCTTTCACACCTTCCGCGGCAACTACGGGGAAAAGATCGGCCTGCTGGGCCTCGGCATGGTGGG
>CACYBP010000103.1 GCA_902772625.1 Oscillospiraceae bacterium | reverse complement strand
GGAGAGGCGGTGAGGAAGATCTTGAGCTCGGCGTCGGGGAGCACCACCGTGCCGATGTCTCTTCCGTCCATGATGACGTCGTATTCCCGGGCAAAGCTCCGTTGGAGATCGAGAAGCATCGCCCGGACCTCGGGAAGCGCCGAGACCGCCGAAGCGTAGAGCGACGCCTCCGGCGTGCGGATCAGACCCGTGACCTCCTCGTCCCCAAGGAAGACGTGCTGCCCCTCCCCGTCGTGGGAAAGGGACACCCGGATCTCGGGAAGCAGGGGGATCAGTTCCCCGATCTCCTCCCGTTCGATGCCGCGTCGCAGGGCGAAAAGCCCCACCACCCGGTATATGGCGCCGGTATCCACGTATAAGAACCCGTATTTGTCGGCAAGCGCCTTGACCATGGTGCTCTTCCCGGCCCCGGAGGGTCCGTCCACCGCGATCTTTTTCATGCGTTCATCCCTTCTTCGTCTCTTTCTTTTCTCTTTTTCGCGTACCCGGCGGCCGCGCGCCCCGCGGCGCGCCCCGTGGACATGGCGATCTGGATATTGTATCCGCCGGTGTAGGCGTCCACGTCCAGGACCTCTCCGGCGAAATACAAGCCCTTTACAAGCTTTGAGCCCATGGTGCGGGGATCCACTTCGCGCACGTCCACCCCTCCCCGGGTGACGATGGCTTCCTCCACCGGCCGGAGTCCCCCGATCCGGATCTCCGTGCCCTTCAGTCCCTTCAGGAGAAGTCGCCGCTCCTCCCGGGTGAGGTCCCGGGCCTTTTTCAGGGGATCCACGCCGCACCGCCTGACGAACGGGCGGGCCAGGCTCTGGGGAAGCAGGCTCCGGAAGAGATTGCCGGTTTCCCGTTCCCCGCCCTCCGCGATCTCGCGCAGAAGTCTGCGGTCCAGGGTCTTTTCGTCCAGAGCGGGCTTGAAATCGATCTCCACCCGCTTTTCGGAATCGGTTCTTTCAAAATGCGCGCTTCCCGAAAGGATCACCGGCCCCGAAAGGCCGAAGTGGGTAAAAAGCATTTCCCCGAATTCCTCGAAGACCTTTTTCCCGTCCTCGTAAAACCGGAGCGAGACGTTCCGGAGCGAGACCCCCATGGCCGCGCGGCAGAGTCCCTCGTCCGATACCAGAGCCGAAAGCGACGCCCCGGGCGTCCTGATCCCGTGACCCGCGGCTTCGGCGAACCGGTACCCGTCCCCGGTGGAGCCGGTGGCGGGGTAAGAAAGCCCTCCGGTGGCCACGATCACGGTCCGGGAGGCGATCTCGCTTCGCCCGGCAAGGATCCCCCGGATTTCCCCGTCCCGGATGAGAAGCGTCCGCGCCGAAAGGATCCTCTTATCGGCGTCCGCGGCGTATTCCCCGAGGCACCGGGCGATATCCGCGGCCCGGTCGGAGACCGGGAAGACCCGCCTTCCCCGCTCGGTCTTCAGCGGCACGCCCCGGGAAGTGAAAAAGGCCCTGGCGTCGGCGGGGGAAAAGGCTGAAAGGGCGCTGTATAAAAACTTCGGGTTCCGCGGAACGTTTTCAAGGACCGTGCGCACGTCGGTATCGTTGGTGACGTTGCACCGGCCCTTTCCGGTGATATAGAGTTTTTTCCCCGGCACGGCCAGCTTGTCCAGAAGCAGCACCGAGGCCCCTTCCTCCAGAGCCCGTCCCGCCGCCATCAGGCCCGCCGGCCCCGCGCCGATCACCGCCACGTCATAGATCCCGGTCATTTGATCTTTTCGTAGACCTCGTATTCTTCCCAGATTTTTTCCAGCTTTTCGAAATTGGAGTAGACCTCGTCCTTTCTCCGCATCCCCACCGCCACGATCAGGGCGTTGATCAGGCTCATGGGCGCGATCAGCGAGTCCACAAAGGAGACCATTTCGCCCCGGGCCAGAAGCGCCAGATCGGCCGCCTCGGCCAGAGGGGAGGTCTTGCTGTCGGTGATGGCGATGGTCTTCGCCCCCTGGGAGCGGGCCAGCATCACCGCCTTGACGGTGCGGCGGCTGTAACGCGGGTAGGAGATCCCCACCACCACGTCGCCCTTCCCGGCGTGGAGGAGCTGCTCGAAGACCTCGCTGGCGGTATTGGAGGAGATCTGCTTCACCCCGGGGAGCATCAGATTCAGATAAAACGAAAGAAAGGAGGCCGGGGCCGAGGAGGAGCGGACCCCGATCACGTAGATATGTCCCGCCCCGAGGATCGCCTCCACCGCGTCGTGGAAGGCCGATTTGTCAAGACCGGAAAGGGTCTCCCGGACGCTTTCGGCGTCGGCGTTCATCACCTTGGACACCATGTCCTCCTCCCGGTAGGTCTGGTCGGTGATGGCCATGCGCTCGGTGGAGGTCAGCTTGTTGCGCACCATTTCCCGCAGCGCCTCGGCAAGCTCCGGGTATCCCTTGTACCCGATCTCCGAGGCGAAGCGCACCACGGTGGATTCGCTGGTGCCCGAGGCGGCGCCCAGCCGGGCCGCGGTCATAAACGCGGCCTTCTCGTAATGCCCGCGGATGTAATCGGCAATGGCCTTTTGTCCCTTGGAAAAGCCCTGATAATGCGTCTCCAGATACCGGAGAAGATCCTTTGCCATGGCGAAACTCTCCCTTGCCGCCGTGCGCGTTCCCTTTCGCCGCGAAAAGGCCCTCCGCACGCTTCTTTTCTTCAGTTTATCAGATTTTCCCCGCCGTGTCAAATGAAACCCCCTCCGGAGCCCGGGTTTCCTCCTTCCCGAAGGGGATCAGCCTTCCCTCCCCCGTAAAGGGCGGGTCAGCGGGAGCTTCCTTCCCCTTTTCCCGCTCCCGGAAGCCGGCCAGAAGGAGAAAGGCGAGTCCCGCCAGGATCTCCCGGTTGTCCTTCCCCTTCTCCCCGAGGAGAAAGAGGATCAAAAGCAGAAGAAGGAGATCCTCCCGGTTCAGATCCGGGATCCCCGGAAGCAGAGTCACGTTTTTCCCTCCCCGAAAAGCTTCGCGGCGCCCTTCGCCGCCCGCAGAAGCTTCATCAGCCGGATGGCCTCGTCCACCTTCCCGGCCCTCTCGGCGCTCATAAAGGGCCGGAGGGAGGAAAGGAGCCTTTCTCCGTCGCCCTCCCTCCCGGCTTCCCCCAGAAGCTCCATCAGCCCGAAAAGGATCCGGGGATCGACGCCCGGCTCCTCTTCTTTTTTCTCCCCGCCGCTTTCACCGGCCCCGCCGCCGTCTCCCTCCGGCGGGGGAGGCGCGCCGCCCGCGCCGAAAAGGCCCTTCATCAGGGCGTCAAGCTCTTCCTCCACGGGGCGCGCCTACTCTTTGACGGCCGAAAGGAGCCGCGAAAGGATCCTTTCCCCCTCCGGCTCGGCCAGAAGCCGCGCCATGATCTCCCGCAGGTCCCGCGCGTCCCCCGCCGTCGCCTTTTCAAAGGCCCGGCGCAGCTTTTCGGGATCGCTTCCGGTCAGATACAAAAGCGCGGTGAGCTTTTTCCCGTCCTCTCCCGCCAGAAGGGGGAGAAGCTTCATAAGCTTTCTCCGCGCGTCGCCGCCCTTCAGCCCCTCGATCCACCGGTCTCCAAAGCGATTTTCCTCCGCCATTCCCGTTCCCTCTTTTCCGGCCGTCTTTTCGACGGTCTTCCCTATCAGTATATGTCGAAGACCGGCGGGAGATCACCCCGGAAGAAACGATCGAAGCCGGACCGCAGGCGGTCCGGCTTCAACTCGGAGGAATTTATGAGAGAGAGGAATTGTCTTATTTTCAGGACTCTGCCTCGATCAGGGTGAGGGAGGTTTCTGCCTCCTTGCCGTCCCGGTTCACCGTGATCTTCACGGTGTCGCCCGGCGAGCACTTGTCCCGCTCGAAGAGCAGATCGCTGGTCTGTTCGATCTCGGCGCCGTTGAAGGTCAGGATCACGTCGTCCTTCCGGAGTCCGGCCTTTTCGGCGGGGGAATCCTCCTCCACCGAGACGATCACCACGTGATAGGCGTATTCGCCGTCCAGATTGATATACTGGGTCTGGACCATGATGCCGAGATAGGGCCTTCCGGTGACCCTGCCGTGCACCGCAAGATCTCTTGCGATATCCAGGGCCGAATTGATCGGGATCGCGAATCCGATCCCCTCCACGCTTCCGGTGGAATAATCCGACATGATCTTCGCCGAGGTGATGCCCACCACCTCGCCCGCGTCATTGAGCAACGGGCCGCCGGAGTTGCCGGGGTTGATGGAGGCGTCGGTCTGGATCACCGTCATGCTGTAATTGCCGATGGTGATGTTGCGGTTGATGGCCGAAACGATGCCCTTGGTGATGGTGAAGGAAAGCTCCATGCCCAGGGGGTTGCCGATGGCGATGGCGTCCTCGCCCACCTCGATGGAATCGGAATTCCCGAAGGTGGCGGCCATAAGGCCCGAGGCGTCGATGCGGATCACCGCCACGTCGGTGCTTTCATCGCTTCCCAAAACCGTGGCGGGATATTCCTTCCCGTCGAAGGTGGTGACGGTGACCGAGATCGCGTCCTCCACCACGTGGGCGTTGGTGAGGATATATCCGTCCTCGGTCATGATGATGCCGGAGCCGGTGCCGGTGCCCTCCCGGGTGGCCACCACGATGCCCACCACCGAAGGCGCCGCCTTCCGGTAGATCTCCTTGGCGGAAAGCGCGGAGCCGTTTTCGCCGCGGGTCACCTGATCCATGGCTCTTTCCGCGTCGGTGCGGTCCACCTCGGTCTCAGAGTCGGTTTCCGGGAGCGCCGTGTCGCGCTCGCGGGTGTCCGGCTCGGTCTCGGGGCGGCTTTCGGATTCCGGCGGTTCGGTCCCGTCGTCGTCCCCGCCGAAGTACGGGCGCCTTCCGCCCTCCGCGGTGTCGCGGCCGTCGCCCTCCAGGGAGACGTCGTTATTATTGGTATAGATGGAGAAGCGGGAGTCGGGGTTCAGAAGCATGCTCCCCACCACCGCCGAGCCCACCAGAAGCATCAGCGCGAAGCAGGACACCAGAATGATCGCGATGATCCCGCCGGTACCGATCCCTTTCTTTTTCGGAGGCTGGGGCTGGTAATAGGGACCCGACCCGTACGGATAATTCTGATTCATATACTGCCTTCTTTCTATGATCCTCCGCGGGGAATTCCCGCGGCATCTCTTGTTGACGGGATCATGATACCCCCCGCAAATGATATCGGCATGAACCGTTTGTGAAAATTGGGTGAATTTTCTGAGTTTCTTTCAAATAGCCCGCCTTTCGCCGGAAAGACTTGGGACGGCGTCCGGTCTTTGCGGAAAGAGCTTGCAAAGCGCGGCCTTATGAAGTATACTGAGGTCGGCGGAGGTCCGCGTCTTCCGCCTTATTCCGATCACTCACGGGATCGATCTTTTCAGGGAGGTATCCGTATGACGAAAGCCAGATGGATCTGGTACCCCGGCGATTTTGAGATCTACCATCATCTGATCCTTTCCTGCCGCCGGCAGGAATTGGGCTGCGATTATCCCTGCATGTGGCATCTTGCCCGGCCGGAGGCCAGCGTGCGTTTCAAAAAGACCTTCACCGCCGAAAGGTCCGGCGTGATCCGCGTTCTGATCCGCGGGCGCGGGATGGTCAGGCTTCAGGGAAAGCTTTTCCCCGCGGGAAGCGATATCCCGGTTCCCGCCGGGGCCCACGAGATCACCGTGGAAGCCGACAACCTCACGACCTTTCCCGCGATCTATATCGAAAGCGATCTTCTCGTCACCGACGGGAGCTGGGAGGCGGACAGCTTTGATTCCGTGTTTTTGCCGGCGGGATGCGAGCCCGGCTTTTTCTCCCCCGGCGACGACCCCGCGGTCTTCCCCTTTCTCTACGAGGATCTTTCCCCGGTCTCATCCGAGGAAACTGCGGGAGGCGTGCTTTACGACTTCGGGCGCGAGACCTTCGGCCCGGTGACCCTTTCCTCCTGGGGACGCTCCCGCGCGATTCTTGCTTACGGGGAAAGCCGGGAGGAGGTCCTGGATCACGAGCACACCATCGTGCGGGAGACCGTGTCCTTTGAAGGCCGGTCGGTCCGCCCCTCCCGCGCCTTCCGCTATCTTTTCCTGAGGAAGGAGGAAGGGGAGCCGGTCTCGCTTTCGGCGCGGTACGAGTATCTTCCTCTGGAGGACAAGGCCTCCTTTTCCGCCGACGATCCCCTGATCAAAAGGATCTGGGACACCGCGGCCTATACCTTCCACCTCAATTCCCGGGAATTCTTCCTGGACGGCGTCAAGCGCGACCGGTGGGTGTGGTCGGGCGACGCCTACCAGTCCTATATGATCGCCCGGTATCTCTATAACGATCCGTCGGTCACCCGGCGCACCATCGTGGCTCTTCTCGGAAAGCCGCCCTACCGGAATCACGTGAACACCATCAACGATTATTCGGCCTATGTGATCCTTTCGGTTCTGGAGGAATACGAGGCCGGCGGAGACGAGGCCTTCCTCCGCATGGTCTGGCCCCGCGTCAAAGAGCTCTTCGCCTTCATCACCGGCCGTCTGGACGAGAGGGGCTACGTCACCGCCCGGCCCGGCGACTGGATCTTCATCGACTGGGGCGAGCTGGACAAGGACGGCCCGCACTGCGTCGAGCAGATCCTTCTGTGGCGGGTCTATCTCGCCATGGGAAAGCTTTCCCGGATCCTCGGCGAAGAGGATAAGACCTCCTGCCGCGCCTCTGCCCTGAAGGACGCGATCCTCCGGGACTACTTCGATTCCGAAAAGGGCGCCTTCGTGGACAGCTTCACCTCCGGCCGCCGCTTCGTCACCCGGCAGACCAACGCCTTTGCGGTGCTCTTCGACCTTGCAGAGGGAGAAGTGCGCCGGAAGGTGATCGAAAACGCCCTTCTGAATCCCGCTCTCCCGCCCATCACCACGCCTTATTTCAAGCTGTTCGAGCTTCTGACCCTGGCGAAGATCGGAAGGATCGAGGAGGTGGAGGAGTTCATCGCCTCCTACTGGGGCGGCATCCTCGGCGAGGGAGCCACCACCGTGTGGGAAACCTACGATCCCCGGGAATCCGGCGCCGCACACTACGCCATGTACGGCATGAAATACGGCAAATCGCTCTGTCACGCCTGGGGCAGCGGGCCGATCCTGCTTCTCTCCCGCTTCGTCGCGGGGGTGGAGCCCACCTCCCCCGGGGCAAAAACCTTCCGGGTGGAGCCGCGTCCCGGGAAATACGGGAGCTTCGAGGCCGTGATCCCGGTGGGGACCGGCCGGGTAAAGCTTTCCTGGCGCCGTCCGGAGATCACGGTGGAGACCGACGCGCCGGGCGGAGTCTTCGTCCGGAACGGGAGCGAGACTCCTCTGGAGCCCGGAAAAAAGTACGTCTTCCCCCTCTGACCGGAGCCGGGACAGGATAAAGGAGAAAAACATGTGCGGCCGTTACAGCGTTTTTGACGAAGAGAGCATCCTGGAGATGCGCCGGATCGTCCAAGAGGTGGAAAAGAACTTCACCCCCGCCGAGCCCGACGCCGTGCAGGGGGTCTTTACCCCCGAGGGCGGGGTCTCCTTCGACCTCTCCCCCATCAAAAAGGGGGAGATCGCGCCGTCGGACTCCGCGCCGGTCCTGATGCCCCTTCCGGATCTTTCGGGATACCGGGCGGTGCCGATGCGCTGGGGCTTTCCGAAATACGGGAATGAAAAGGGCGTGATCTTCAACGCCAGGAGCGAGACCGCGGGAAGCCTCGCCCCGTTCCGCCGCTCTCTCCGTGAAAGGCGGATCGCGGTGCCCTCCACCGGGTTTTACGAATGGGATAAGCTGGGCGGCACCCGGCGGCGCTTTCTTTTCCGTCCGGCGGGCGAGACGATGACCTACATGGCCGGGATCTTCAATCTGTTCTCCGACGGCTTCGGGGAATACGCGGCCTTTGTGATCCTGACCCGCCCCGCCTCGGGCGTGATCGCCCGGTATCACCACCGGATGCCGGTGGTGCTCGGGAAAGAGGACGTCGCCGCCTGGATCCTGGACGACCGGGCCACCGACCGTCTGATGCAAAAAGAAGTCCCCCTGACGGCCGTTGAAGCGTAAAAACTCCGCCGCGGAAATGCTTTCCGCGGCGGAGTTTTTGCAGAGGTCAGCCGAGGCTCCTTCTTTCCCGGAGGCCTTCTCCGGTGAGCTCCAGGATCCGGGTCGGCACCTCTTCCAAAAAGGCACGGTCGTGGCTGGTCAGAAGGATCGCCCCGGGGAAATCCCGGAGGAGTCCGGCGATCACCGGACCCGAAAGGGGCGAAAGATTGCGCGTCGGCTCGTCCAGGATCAGGAAATTCGCCCTGTCCTCCATCATCTTCAGCAGGATCAGCTTGGCCTTCTGGCCGCCCGAAAGCTCCTCCACCGGGTGGGACATCTCCTCGGCCGTGTAGCGCATCCCGCCGAGATAGGTGCGAAGCCTGGTGATCTCCTCCCGGTCTCCGGTTTTCGCCAGAAAGGAGACCGGGTCCTTTTCGGCGCCGAGAAGCTCCCGGTAATCCTGGGGCATGTACGCCGCGCGGATATCCCGCCTCAGGGCAGCCTCCCGGGCGATCAGACGGATAAGGGTGGTCTTCCCCGCGCCGTTTTTTCCCACGATCGCGACCCTTTCGGGGCCGGTGATCCGCAAAAAGATATCCCGGGCGAGAAGCTTTTCCCCCGCCGAAAGCTCCGGGAGAGAGAATTCCAGGACCCGCTTCCCCTGGGGGATCGCCGATTCAGGGCGGAATTTCGCCACGATGGCCTCCTCTTTTTCGGGCCGGTGGGTCAGGGCCGCCTCCTCTTTTTCCAGGCGCCGCCCCATGGATTTCACCGCGTGCATCTTCTTTTTGAGAAGCCGGCCGACGTGATCCCCGCCCGCGTGGGCGTCCTTTGCCTGCGCCGTGTCCACCTGGCGGTAGATCTTGTCCCAACGCTCCTTCTTCGCCCGGAATTCCTCGTGCTCCTTCCGGGAGATGCGCTCCTCGCGCTCAAACGCCTCCTCGCGGGAGGCGACGTAGTCCCCGTACCCCTCGCCCGAGACCGTGACGCGGCTTTCGGTCCTTCGCTTGACCGACTCCACGTGCACCACCCGGTTCGCCGTTCTTTCAAGGAGCCATCGGTCGTGGGACACGAAGAGCACCGGCTCCCGGAGGCGAAGGAGGAATTTCTCCAACTCCGCCAGAGTTTCCAGATCCAAGTCGTTGGAGGGCTCGTCCAGAAGCCACACGTCGGGCTCTCCGGCCTCCAGAGCGGCCAGGCGCAGCCGGACCTTTTCTCCCCCCGAAAGGGAGGAGAGCTTTCTCGCCCCGAGCTCCTTCGAGAGGATCAGACCCGGGTCGCGGAGGGCCTTCGCGGTCTTTTCGCGCTTCGCACCCTGCTTCATGAGCCAGGCGTCCACGGTCAGTCCGGTCTCCTCCGGCGAAAGCTCCTGGGCGAGATAGGCGATCCTTTCGCCCTCCTTTCGGATCTTCCCGGTCCATTCGGCGTAGCCTTCCACCAGGGTCTCGTCGTAAAGCAGCTTCAGAAGGGTGGATTTCCCGTCCCCCTCCTCCCCGATCAGGGCCGCCCTGTCGCCGGGGTTGAGGGTAAGGGAGAGGCCGCGGATCATCTCCCGGCCGTCCTTCTTGTGAAGGATTGTCAGATTTTCGATTTGCATGGTCGTCCTTTCCCCGCTTCTTTCCGTGAAAAGAAAAAAGCGGTTTTCCCATGCCGGAAAACCGCAGAGCAGCAAAAAAGACGCCCCGCGATCTCATTCCGGCAAGCAAAGCCCGCCCCGTCCCAAAACGGAGCTTCTTCTTACCCGGTCAGAGATCACAGATGCATCCTTTCACCCGATTCCTTGCTTATTCGGGAGCTAATCCTTCTCCCGGGTTTTATTCTATCACGTTCTGCCGGTTTTGGCAAGGGGCGGATCGCAAAGCTTTCCTCCCCGAACGAGCGTGCATGAAAAGGCGCGCCCCGGGGGCTTTCGCCGCCCTTCCGGGCCTGTCCCGCGCCTTTTTCGCCGCCTCTTCTTTTTTTCAAAAAAACACTTGACAATTCGCCCTTCCGTGTGTATAATAATGAAGCTTGCTACGAGATGGCCCGGTAGTTCAGTTGGTTTAGAACGCTAGCCTGTCACGCTAGAGGTCGAGGGTTCGAGCCCCTTCCGGGTCGCCACAAGCGCT
>CACYBP010000102.1 GCA_902772625.1 Oscillospiraceae bacterium | reverse complement strand
TTTCTCCTCTTGCAAGATCGGGCGCTTTGCGGTATGATAAGACCATCAACTGACGGAGGACACCGCTTTGGAATTCAAGGAGATCAGCATATCCACCACCACCGGGGGCATCGACGTGGTCACCGGCGCCCTGTCGCTTCAGGGCCTTCAGAACTTCGTGATCGAGGACGCCGCCGATTTTCAGGAGTTTCTGGAAACCAACACCCCCCGCTGGGATTACATCGACGAGGAGCTTCTTTCCGAAAAGCAGAACGGCGAAAGCCGCGTCAAGCTGTACCTCGCGGCCAACGCCCAGGGAGAAGAGCAGCTTGCCGCCGTCCGGCGCGTGCTTGAGGGGATCCGGGAGCGCGACGAAGCGGGCCTTTTCGGCCCCCTGACCCTGGAGGTATCCGAGGTGCGCGAGGAGGATTGGGCCAACAACTGGAAGCAGTATTTCAAGCCCTTCCCCGTGGGGAAGCGCTTTCTGATCAAGCCGAGCTGGGAGACCGCGGAAAATCCCGAAGGGCGCACGGTGCTGGAGATCGACCCCGCCTCCTCCTTCGGCACCGGGAGCCACGCCACCACCAGGCTCTGCATCGAATATCTGGAAACGCTGGCGACCCCCGCCTCGCGCTTTCTGGATCTCGGGTGCGGAAGCGGGATCCTGACGCTTGCGGCCTATCTTCTGGGGGCGCGCGACCTGACGGCGGTGGATATCGACGAGAACGCCGTGGCCGTCACCCGGGGGAACCTCGCCCGCGCCGGGGCGGACGCCCGCACCTTCGTGGGCGATCTGACCGCCGATCCCGAGCTTCTCGCCTCCCTCGGCGGCGGATACGACCTGATCGCGGCCAACATCGTGGCCGACGTGCTCCTCGCCCTGATGCCGACCTTCAGAAAGCTTCTCAAAAAGGACGGCCGGGCGGTGCTTTCGGGCATCATCTCGGAACGGCGGGACGAGATCTGCTCGGCCGCCGGAAAAGAAGGCCTGCAGGTCCTGTCCGTCCGGGATTCCGAGGACTGGTCTGCCGTGCTGCTTTCGCTCTGAGGCGGTATAGGGCGGTCTTCAGAAGGCCCCTCTCTCCCCCTCCGGGCAGGACGGCTCAAAGTCAATTCCCGGGACGGGGACCTTACTGATTATGCTTTTCTTTTGTGCGCAGCCGCTTTTTACGCGCCGGGGTCAGGCAAAATGCCTGACCCCGGCTTTATTGCGGAACCGCAAAAAGCGGCATAGATAACGCCCCCCGCGCTTCCCCCGGAAGAGGGGAGGCGCGGGGGGGTTGATCGTTTTCAGAAAATCGCGGAGACCGCGTACACCACGATGCCCGCGGTGAGGGCCACCGCCAGGATCAGGGCGATCACGCGGATCCAGAGACTGGTGGAGGAGGCGGGACGGTCGTTCTTCTGCATATCGTTCCTCCTTTATTCCACCGAGAGGATGAAGTAGTAGACCGGCTGGCCGCCGTTGACTACGCTGACCTCCGCGTCGGGGAATTTCGCGCGGATCTGCTCCGCGACCTCTTCGGCGTCCTTTGCGGTCACGTCCTCGCCGTAGAAGAGGGTGATGATCCCGTCCTCGCCGCCGCCCGTGGCGGAAAGCAGGGCGTCCACCGCCTCGTCCCGGGTCTTGGTGATGGCCGAGACCTTGCCGTTTTTCAGCGAAAGGAAGTCGCCCGCGGCGATCTCATGCCCCTCGTAGACCGAGTTGCGGGCCGCGTAGGTGATGCTGCCGGAGGTGACGCGGCCGATGGCGTCCTTCATGGCCGCGGCGTTTTCCTCGGAGGAGACGGCCGGGTCGAAGGAAAGCATCGCCGACACGCCCTCCGGGATCGAATGGGTCGGCACCACGACCACGCGTTTGCCGCCTGAGACCAGTCCCACCGTCTGGCGGGCCGCCAGCTCGATGTTCTTGTTGTTGGGAAGGACGAAGACCGTGCGCGCCGGGATCCTTTCGATCTCCTGCAGAATATCGGCGGTGGAGGGGTTCATGGTCTGGCCGCCCTCCACGATGCGGTCCGCGCCGAGATCGGTGAAGACTTCCGCAAGGCCCGCGCCGGCCGCCACCGAGACGAAGCCGTATTCCTTTTCGGGTTCGGCGGGGAGAGGCGCTTCCGGTTCCTCTTCGGTGTGGACCAGAAGCTCGGTGTGCTGCTCCTTCATGTTTTCGATCTTGATCTTGGAAAGCGATCCGAAGGTCAGGGCCTCCTCGATGGCCTTGCCGGGGTTGTTGGAATGGACGTGGACCTTGATGATCTCCTCGTCGTCCACCACCACCACGCAGTCGCCGATGGATTCCAGATAAGCCCGCAGCTTCAGGGCGGATTTTTCTTTGTCGGTGCGGTTGATCAAAAATTCGGTGCAGTAGGCGAATTTGATGTCCTCGGTCTCGAACTTTTCAAAGGCAGTGGCTTCCTCCCGCGCCTCCCGCAGGGCGACGGTCTCGCCCCGGAGGGCAGCCAGGAAGCCCTGGAGCACGTAGCAGTAGCCCTGTCCGCCGGCGTCCACCACGTTGGCCTTGGCCAGCACCGGGTTCTGGGAGGGGGTCCGGGCAAGAGCCTCCTCCGCCGCGGCGGAGGCTTTTTCCAGAAGGGAGTAGATATCCGCGCCCGCGTCGGCGGCGTTCAGAGCCGCGTCGGCGGCCATGCGCGACACCGTGAGCACGGTGCCCTCGGCGGGCTTCATCACCGCGCCGTAGGCGGCCTCCACGCCGGTCTTCATTGCCTCGGCGAAGAGCGGCGCGTCGGCCTCGGTCTTTCCCTTGAACTTTTTGGACATGCCCCGGAAGAGAAGCGACAGGATCACCCCGGAGTTGCCGCGCGCGCCGCGTAAAAGCGACGAGGCAATCAGAGAGGCGACGTCAGAAAGGCTCTTGCTGATCGGGCCGGAGGCCAGCTGATCGGCGGCGGAGCCGATGGTCATGGACATATTGGTACCGGTATCCCCGTCGGGGACCGGGAAAACGTTCAGTTCATTGAGCGTGGTCTTGTTGTTTTCGATCATGGCGGCGGCGGCCGTCAGCATGCCGGCGAATTCCACGCCGCCGACGATTTTGATTTCCATGGACGTTATCTCCCCCTTACGCTTCTTCGCCGGACGCGTCGACGTAATCGATGCAGACGTCCACGCCGTTGACCCGGATGCCGGTGTCGTGCTCCACCACGAACTTCACCTCGTTCATGATGGAATTGCCGATGGTGGCCATGTTGACCCCGTGCTCGCAGGCGATGTGAAGCTCCACGCGCACGCCGTGCGCTTCCGGCGTGATCTTGATGCCGCGGGACATGTTTTTGACGCCCATCATCTTCAGAAGCCCGTCGGAGACGTTGCGGGCGACGATGCCCTTGACGCCGAAGCAATGGATGGCGGCGTATCCGCAGATCGAGGCAAGCACGTCGTTGGGGATGACGATATTGCCCTTATTGTTTTTGATCTTCATGGGAATATTCCTTTCTTTCCGCTCTCTTTGGGGAAAGAGAAAGCGGTCTGACCCGAAAATGCTTTTGACACTTTCTTATGATACCACAAAACGCGGGCTATTGCAAGACGGAGAAGCAAGGCCCTTCAGCCCCTGCGGAACACCGCCCGGTGGATGGGATTCCCCAGCGCCATGAACTTTTCCTCGTATTCGGTGGTGACGTTGGGGATGCCGCTTCCGGCCAGATCCCGGGTGACGCCCAAGATCCCGAAGGACGCGGCGGCCGCCTCCTCCAGGGCGAAATCGAAAAGCGGCGCGTTGTCGGTCTTGAAGATCACCTCGCCCCCGGGCTTCAGAAGGGACGCATAGACCGCGAGGTACTCCCGGTGGACCAGGCGCCTTTTGGCCTGCTTTTTCTTGGGCCAGGGATCGCAGAAATTGACGTAGATCCGGTCAAGCTCGCCTTCGGCGAAGTATTCCCGGAGATCGTCCGCGTCGCCGATGATGTACCGGACGTTGGAAAGCGAGAGATCCCGGGCCTTCTCCACCGCCATCACCAGAGCCTCCGGCACCCGTTCCAGAGCCACCAGAGCCTGCTCCGGCTCGCCCTGGGCGGTGCCGGCGGTGAACTTTCCCTTTCCGCACCCGATCTCCAGCGCCAGGCGCTCCTTTCCGGGGAAAAGCGCGCGCCAGGCGCCCTTTCTGCCGGCGGGTTCCCGTTCCAGCAGGGCCTCGCAGGCCTCCAGCCGGGGGATGAGGTTTTTCTTTTTGCGCATACGGACCGACATATCGATCCCTCCTCTTTCTTTCGGACGGCGTTTTCGTTGATTGTGGCGTCAGTAAAGCATTTTGAAGCCGTCGCCCATGATGTCGTGCACCTCGGTGAAGATGACGAAGGCTCCGGGGTCGATCGAGGAGACGACCTCCTTGAGTCTTGCCATCTGCCGGGTGGACACCGCGCAGATCAGGGTCTCGTTCCCCTCCCCGCTGTACCCGCCGCGGGAGGAAACGCGGGTGACGCCCCGGTCCAGATCGGTCAGGAGCCTTTGGGTGATCTCCTGGCCTTTGCCGGTGACGATGATGGCGGCCTGGGACTTTTCAAGGCCGTAAAGCACCGTGTCGATGGCGCCGGAGGTGATGTAGATGGCCACGGCGGAATAAAGGGCGGTCTCCCACTTGCGGGTCACCAGAGCGCCCGAGATAATGATCGCCAGATCGCACATCAGCATCAGCCGCCCGATGGTGATATGGGGAAAAAGCAGAGCGAAAAGCCGCCCGATGATATCGGTGCCGCCGGTGGACGCGCCCTGGGTGAACACGATCCCCAGTCCCGCCCCGGCCGCCGCCCCGCCGAGGATGCAGAAGAGCAGCTTGTCGCTGGGATTCAGGGGCAAAAGCCCCGTCAAAGGCGCGGTCAGGTCCAGTAAGAGCGAGGACACCACCGTGGCGTATACCGTCCAGAAGATGAAGCGGAAGCCGATGAACCGCACCGCCAGAATGATCAGCGGGATATTCAGGATCAGCACCACAAGCCCGATGGGCGTGTGGAAAAGAGCGTTTAAAATCTGACCGACGCCGGTCAGTCCGCCGATGTTCAGCTCGGCCGGCTCGAAAAAAAGATTCACCGCCGCGGCGTAAAGAAAGCAGCCGACGCTGAGCATCAGGATCTTGCGAAGGACAGTCAGAATCTTCTGCGCTTTGGCAGAGGACTTGTTTTCCTTCTTTTTCACAAAAGGGCCTCCTCGTCCTGAGATTTTGCAAGGGAAGAGAGAAGCTTCATGGTGGAGATCTCCCCCCGGCCGAAGAGATCGTGAAGCGTCCGATAGGCGCCGAAGAGAAGATCGTACCGGTCGGCGCGCCGGGGATCGGGAAGATAGACCGTGTCGCTCCGGCTTCCCATGCGGGCCGCGGCTTCCAAAAGCGAGGCGTATCCGCCCCTCTCTTCTCCGGCCGCCGCCGCGCCCAGCACCGCCGCGCCCAGAGCGGAGGCCTGATCGGTGCCGCCGAGGCGCACCGGGAAGCGCAGCACGTCCGCAAGGATCTGCATCAGAAGGGGATTCTTTCCGGCGATCCCGCCGGTGGCGATCAGTTCATCCACCGGGAGACCGTTTTCCCGGTAGGTCTCCACGATCATGCGCATCCCGAAGGCCACCGATTCCAGAAGCGCCCGGTAGATCTCCGGAGCGGTCGTGCGCAGGGTCATACCCACCAGAAGGCCGGAAAGATCGGGATCCACCAGAACGCTGCGGTTCCCGTTCCACCAGTCCAGCGCCAGAAGGCCGCTTTCCCCGGGGAAAAGCGCCGCGGCCTTTTCGGAAAGCAGGGCGTGAAGCCCGATCCCCCGGGCTTCGGCCTCCTCCCGGTAAACGCCCGGTACCGCGTTGTCCACGAACCACGCGAAGATGTCGCCGAAGCCGGATTGCCCCGCCTCGTATCCGTAAAGGCCGGGAAGGATCCCGCCCTCCATCACGCCGCAGATGCCCGGAATATCGGTCTCCCGGTCGCCCAAGAGCATGTGGCAGCCCGAGGTGCCCAACACCGCGTACATCTGCCCCGCCCGGGTGACGCCGAGCCCGGGGCCGGCCGCGTGAGCGTCCAGCGTCCCCGACGCCACCGGCGTGCCGGGAAGAAGCCCGAGCTTTTCGGCCGCCCCGGCCGTAAGGACCCCCGCGCGGCTTCCCACCGGAAGGATCCTGCCCGCGAGCTTTTCGGCGGGGAAACGGGCGAGGCGCGGATCCACCGCGCGGAAGAAATCAGCCGCGGGAAATCCCTTCCGGGGATGCCAGAAGGCCTTGTATCCGAGAGACGGCGCGCTGCGGGTCAGCTCTCCGGTCATGATCCAGACCAGATAATCCATCCCCTCCGCGAAGATCGCCCTTTCGTAAACGGCGGGGGCCTCCCGGAGAGTCTCCAGGATCTTGGGAAGGAGCCATTCGGAAGAGACCCTTCCGCCGTACCGGGCGAGAAACTCCTCTCCCCGGTCACGCGCGGTCTTTTCGATCTCCGACGCGTAGGGGGCGGTGGAATGATGCTTCCATAATTTCGGCCAGGCGTGGATCTCCTCCCGGAACTCGTCGAGGAAACAGAGGGGCGTCCCGTCGGGAAGCAGGGGAAGCAGGGTGGAGGAGGTGAAATCCACGCCAATCCCCGCGATCTCTTCCGGGGAGGCGCCGCTTTCTTTCATCAGTGCCGGGATCAGGGCGAAAAGCGCCCCGGTATAATCGCCGGGATGCTGCAGGGCAAAGCCCCTGGGAAGCCTTTTCCCCGAGGGAAGCGCGGCGTCCAGGACGCCGTGAGGATAGTCGTAAACCACCGAGGCGACGATCCTGCCGTCGCTCAGGTCGGCCAGGAGCGCCCGGGCGGAAAGAGTGCCGAAATCCAGCCCGATGGAGAAACGGGACATGGCAAGACCTCCTTGTTCGTTTTAGTCCGCGGCGTGCCGCGCGATCGGGTCAGCCGTCGTTTTTTTCCTCTCCGGTATAAGTAAACGAGGGCATGGGAAGCCTTTTAAAGGCGTTGATGCGATGGAGGCGGTCGATCTTTTCGCGCGTCGGGCCGTCCTCCAGAGTCCCCTCCCGGATATACCGGTCGAGATCGGCGTAGCGGAAGCCGAGATTGTCCTCGTCGGTCTTGCCCGAAAGTCCGTCGGAGGGCGGTTTTTCCACGAATCGTTCGGGAAGGCCGAGCGCGCGCCCGACGGCCTTGACCTCGGAGACGGTGAAGCCCAGAAGCGGCGCGAAGTCGCCCACCGAATCGCCGTAGCGGGTGGAGTATCCCACCCAGTATTCCGAAAGATTGCTGGTGTTGGAGACCCGGCCGTTCACGCTCTGGGACACGGCGTACACCGCGGCCATGCGCAGCCGGGGGGCAAGGTTGATCCTTGCCTGGCGCGACAGGGGACCGAGGGCCTTTTCGATCTCCCCCGTCATCCCGTCGTAGGCCGGGGCGATGTTGACCCGGACGCTTCTGATCCCGAGGAAGGACACCAGATCCTCCGAGACGTCGATATCCGGCTGGACGCCGTTGGGCATCAGCACGCCCACCACCCGGTCCTTTCCCAGGGCCCCGGCGCACAGAGCCGCCGCCACCGAGCTGTCCTTTCCCCCGGAGATCCCCAGCACCGCCGGGGAATCGGGACCGTTTTCCTGAAACCAGCCGCGGATCCAGTTCACCGCGCTTTTCGCCGCATCCTTTGCATCAAACATCTTTGCCGCACCTCTTTTATCCGTCTCTCCCTCCCGGTTCCGAAAAGAAGGGAGGAAGAAGGGTCATAAGCGTTTACAGGGTATTCTACCACAAAAGAAGCCCTTCTTTCAAGAGGAAGAAGCGTCGGCGCGGGAAAGAGAGAAAAAGAGCTCCGGCTGCCCGGAACCGGCAAAAACCGCGCCGTGTTCCCTGCTATGATGAAAAAAACGAAAGACGGGAGTGGGGATCTGCATGCATGACGTGACAGAGGAAAAAAGAGGCGCCGGAAAAGGGCGGGAAAAAAGCGGGGCCGGAGCGCTGAGACGCGCGGCGGTCTTCGGGACGAGATATCTTCTGGGATTTCTCCTTTCCGAATGCGTCTTTTTCGGGGAATACGCGCCCTTCGGTCTGGCCTTTGCCGCTTCGACGGCGGGCGGGCTTGCCGGGATCCCGGGCCTCATCGGCGCGGCGGCGGGATACGGGATCCTGCTTCTGCGGATCGGCGGGACGAAAGGGATCCGGTATCTCGCGGCGTGCTTTCTCATCGGCGTGCTTTCTCCCCTTTTCCGCCGGTTCCTCGATCCGGAAAAGGGACTTTACGCGCCGCTCCTCACCCTGCTTTCGCTCTGCGCCGCGTCGATCCCCTCCCTCCGGGAGGAGGCGGGAGATCCGGTCGCCTGGGTGCTTTTCGCCTCGGAGCTGATGCTTGCGGTCTTCGCCTCGATGCTTTTCCGTCCGGCCTTCCGCGGCGGGGACGGGGTAAGCCAGACGGCGCAAAACGGCGCGCGGATGCTTCTTCTGATGCTGGCCGCCGCGGCCTTTTCCCCGACGGCGGTCTACGGGGTCTCGGTGGGCAGAAGCCTTCTGGTCTTTCTGTGCCTTTCCCGGATCGAAAGCGAGCCCTTTTTGCGCACCGGCACGGCCGCGGGCGTCGCGGCGGGGGCGATCAGCGACGCAAGCTTCGGCTTCACCCCCTTTTATTCACTGGTCATGGCGCTGGCGGGGACCTTCGCGGCGCTTTTCCGGCGGTTCGGAAAATTCTTTTCGGCTCTCGGCTTCGTCACCGCCGCCGCGGCGGCGACGGTGTGGGCCCGGGCGGCGGGAGGCGAATTCTACGGGCTTCCCTCTCTCCTGGAATACGCGGCGGGGGCGGCGCTCTTCCTCGCTTTTCCCGAAAAGGCGCGCCTTGCCCTGGAGCGATGGGATCCCCTTTCGGGAAAAACGGCGCGGGCGGAAAAAAAGGAGGACCCCCACGCCGTCTGGATCCGGGAGGAGATCGCCGACGCGCTTTACCGGGCGGCGGAGGCCTACGGCGAGGCCGCCGCGGAGACCCGCGGCGCGCGGCGCCTTTTCCGGGAGGAATTGATCGTCCCGGCGGTGCGGGAGGAAGCCTGCGCCTCCTGCGAAAGAAGGAGCGAATGCACCTCCTCCCACGCGGCCGAAAAGGAATTCACCAGGCTGAAAAAGGTGCTGGAGGAAAAGCCGGAAGCGGTCGAAGCGGACCTTTCCCCCGGGTTTTCCGCCTTTTGCCCCTCCCCCGCGGTCTTTTCCCGGGAGATCTCCCGGCTCTGGTACGCGGGGCGGGTGCAGAAAAGCTACAACGCCCGCATCAACGAAAGCGTCGCGCTTCTGGCGGGGGAATACGGGGAGCTGGCCGCCCTTCTGGGCAAGCTTTCCCAGAACGCCCGGGACGGGACCGCGTTCGATCTCCGCGCCGAGGAAGCTTTGGAGGAGGCTCTGGCGGAATACGGGATAAAAGCCGGTGTGATCGCGGCCTCCGACGCACGGGGACGCATGACCCTCCGGATCGCCGGGGAGGATCTCGGGGAGCTTTCCCGGAGAAAGGAGCATTTCGAGGAAGTGCTTTCCAAGGCCGCGGGAAGGCGCTTCGTCCTTGCCGAGTCGCGCGGCGGGGAAAGGCGCGCGGTCTTCACCGCCCGGGAAAAGCCGGTCTATTCTTTCGCGGTGGAGGCGCTTTCCCAAAGGCGGCGGGGAAGCGGCGCCAACGGCGATTACGGAAGCTGGTTCCTTCACGACGACCGGCTCTATCTTCTGCTTTCGGACGGCATGGGAAGCGGCGGGGAGGCGGAAAGAGAAAGCGCCCGGTTCGGCGGCATGACCGAACGGCTGATCCGGGGCGGTCTCCCGCCCGAGGAGGCCGTCGGCGCGGCCATGCGCTCCCGTCTGCTTTCCGGGGGAATGGTGGCGGCCACGGCCGACCTTCTGGAGGCCGATCTGATGAACCGGAGCCTGGTCTTCTATAAATGCGGCGCGGCGCCTTCTTATATAAAAGGCAGGGACGGGGTGAGAAAAATCGCGGGCGGCGGCTATTTCGGCGAAAGGATCCGGACCGTGCGCACGTCGCTCGGGGACGGAGAGACGGTGCTGATGGTCACCGACGGCCTTTCGGACGGCCTTTCGGACGGGGATTTCATCCGCCGGGCGGAGGAGGCCGCCGCAGACGACGTGGAGACTCTTTGCGAAACGCTTCTGAAGGGAGCGGGCGGCGAAAAGGACGACCGCAGCGTCGCCGCCCTGCAGCTCTTCCGCGCCGATCCTCCTTTGACAAAGCGGGGAAAAGATGGTACACTGGGATCAGAAAAACAGAAAAGGAGAATCTGACTATGAAACAGGCTTCGGTTTGTCTGACCCCGGAACAGGGGAAAAAGCTGATTGCGAAGGCCATCGCCGTTCTCCCTGACGTGGTGGAGACCGTGCGGAAAGGCACCTGCGTGGTCATCACCGGCACCACCAACCGCTACGTGGCCGAGGAGCTTCTGAAGCTCATCGGCGAGGACGCCTCTCTTCCGGGATTTTTCCGCGGCGTCACGGTCCCCCGGGGCGTAAAGGCCGAAGCGGCCGACCCCGTGGAGGACGTGGTGATCGTGAAGGGGAAACGCGTGCGCGGCAAGACTGTTTTCGACGTGGCTCCCGGGATGGGAAAGGACGACCTGATCTTCAAGGGCGCCAACGCCGTCAATCTGGAGACCGGCGAGGCGGCGGTGCTGGTGGGGAATCCCGCGCTCGGCACCTCTCTTCCCCTGCTTCAGGCCTCCTACGGAAGGCGGGTCCCGGTGATCATCCCGGTAGGAGTGGAAAAAAGAGTTCCCGCCCCGATCCGGATCCTTGCCGAACAGGTGCGCGATCCCGACACGGTGGGACTTCACATGCTCCCGCTTCCGGGAGAGGTATTCACCGAGCTGGACGCTCTGGAAACCCTTTACGATCTTGAAGCCGAAATCATAGCCTCGGGCGGCGTCATGGGCGCCGAGGGCGCGGTCTATTTCCTGGTCTCGGGCGAAGACGAAGACGTGGACCGGTTTATAAAGGACGCCGGAACGCTCTGAGAAAGCGCGTATATTTCCCCTTTCGCGGCGCATACTAAGGCCGAAAGGCAATGATGCCGAACTCAAAAGAGAGGGTAGGGGAAATATGAATCGAGTGAAAAAAGGATTCTTCTCCGGAAAAGGGTATTACGTAGTTCTGTTCCTGTGCGTTCTGGCCATCGCGGTGTC
>CACYBP010000101.1 GCA_902772625.1 Oscillospiraceae bacterium | reverse complement strand
GGATCGTCCTTCGCGTCGAAGCCGCCGGGATGGTGATCGTCCATGGTCCAGCCGCCGTAGGCGACGGTGTCGTCGAATTTCCCGCCGAAGGAGACGTCGTGCTGGGTCATGACGTAATCGCCGATATACCGGCGCGATTCGCGCTTGCCCGGCAGGATCCCGATCCAGTCGATATCGAAATTTTTGTTCTTCTCCCGTTCTGCGGGATCGTTTTTCAGGTAGTCCCAGAGGCCGTAGGCAAGCTTCAGAAGCTCGTCCCGCACCTCCTCGGTGTCGCCGATGGCGTCGCGCATGCCGCCGAGCTCCAGATACCAGAAGTTTTCCCCGGGGTTCCGGAGGTTCGGCGTCCGGAGCCGGAGATCCTCTTTGGTCACCTTTCTGGCCCAGGACGGCGCGATAAATTTCCGCTCCGTGGGATACTCCCGCGCCACGATCATGGTGCTCATGCCCATGGTGTGGGAATCGGCCTTTTCGGGGGCGATGCTTTCGCCGTATTCGTCCCGGCCCTCCCGGCCCATGCGGGTCGGCGCGCCGGTGATGGGGGCCAGGATCGAATCGCCCGAGCAGTCGGCAAAGAGCCGGGCGGTGATCTTGTAAACCTTCTGGGTGGTCATCTGCCAGCAGGAGATCGTGCGGAGCTTATCTCCCTCCATGACCCCGCCGGTGCAGGTGGTGTTGAGAAGCAGGGTGATATTCTTCTCTTTTTTGACGGTCTCCAGCATGACGCTGTCCCAGATCGAGTAGTTTTTATAGGGGTTCCGGTACTGGTTTTCCAGCTCCAGCTCCTCCACGATGCCGGTCTCCCGCATGTTTTCGCCGTGCGCGCCGCAGATCCACATGCGCACCTCGGAGGAGGCGTTGCCGCCCAGCATCGGCCGGTCCTGCACCAGGACCACCTTCGTTCCGCGCCGCGCGGCGGATACCGCCGCGGCAAGGCCCGAAAGGCCTCCGCCCACGACGCAGAAGTCGGTCTCCAGGGTCACGGTGGGAAAAGTCTGCATCCCTCTCTCCTTTCCGGGGCCGTTCCCGTCCGGGAACGCGCTCACTCCACGACCGCCGCGCCGAGGGCGCGGAGGGTCTTTTTGGCCTCTTCGATCTCTTCTTTGGAGGGCACCCACTCGGCGTGCCCGTCGTTTTCGCGGCCGAGCCGCTCGCTTTTGCCGCCGCCCATGGCGTGGTAGGGCAAAAGCTCGATCCCCCGGCAGTGGGAAAGCGATCGCCACAGGGGAGCCAGGGCCAGAAGATGGTCTTCTTTCATGTTCACGCCCTTCACCATGACGCAGCGCATCACGCTTTCGCCGCCCAGGGCGTCTATCCTTTTCAGGTTTTCCAGGATCCTTTCGTTCCCGACGCCGGTGTTTTCTTTGTGGCGAAGGGAGTTCGTGTCCTTCACGTCGTATAAAAAGAGGTCCACCGATGAAAGAAGCGCGGGGATCATCGTTTCCGGAAAGTAACCGCAGGTCTCGATCGCCGTGTGAAGCCCGGCCTTTTTGGCCTCCCGGAGCAGGACGAGGGTCTTCTCGCCGTGCAGAGTGGGTTCTCCCCCCGAAAGGGTCATGCCGCCGCCGTCCTTGTAAAAGGGCTGGTCGCGCAGGACCTCGGAAAGGATCTCCTCCGGCGTCATGTCCTTCGCGCAGAGCTCCAGAGCCGAGGTGGGACAGGCCTCGGCGCAGGCGCCGCAGAGGAGGCACTTCGTCCGGTCGAGCGTGTGCCCCGCTTCTTCGGAAAAGTCGTGGACGCCCCCGGGGCAGACCGCGCCGCAGGAGCCGCAGCCGATGCAGAGCTTCGCGGTGTAGAAAAGCTCGTTCTCTTTTCTCTTGGTCTCGGGATTGTGGCACCACCGGCACCGGAGCGGACAGCCCTTGAGAAAGACGGTGGTGCGGATCCCCGGCCCGTCGTGGACCGAGAAGCGCTGGATATTGGTAACGGGAAGCGTAAGGGGCATGAGGGAACCTCCCTTTTGCCGGAAAGCGCCCGGCGGACGCGCCGGAAACGGCGGCCGGGGCTTATATATAATATATATGTAAGCGCAGGGGAGACCCCGCGCCGAAAGGACATCAAAAAGGCAGGAGAGCCTGTAAGCCGGGTTCTGTCGAAAACGGCCATCTATCTGAGGCCTTCCGTCGCCGAAAGGCTCAAGCCACCGACTTCTGCCGTGCCGAGCAAGCACTGTCCCCGGAGGGGACGCGGCAATTCGGGTGTTGCACCGGATAGAGTTTACAGGACCCTCCGGTCTCCCGGAAGGCCGGTGGGCTCTTACCCCACCTTTCCACCCTTACCCGTCCAGAAGGGCGGGCGGTATATCTCTGTTGCACTTGTCCTGAGGTTACCCCCGGCGGAGGTTATCCGTTATCCTGCTCTCTGGTGCCCGGACTTTCCTCATCGGGATATCTCCCGACGCGGCCGTTCAGCTTTCCTGCCAAGGGGATTGTACCATAAAAAGGAGCCGTTTGTAAAGAAAAAAAGGAGAGGGAGAAAGAGCGGAAGGGAAAGATGGAAAAGAGACGT
>CACYBP010000100.1 GCA_902772625.1 Oscillospiraceae bacterium | reverse complement strand
CGACGCCGACAAAACCGATCCTGATCACAGTTTTCCCTCCTCCATTTTTTCACCCAGGGCGATCAGAGCCAGAACGTAGATGACCGCCGCTTTCAGTAAGTTCGGATAATACACGCCTTCGTCGTGCTGATGCGCGCCTCCCATCTCGGGAAGGCCCTCAGGCGTCGGAAGCCCTCCGGGGCCGAAGGCCACGGCGTTGGGAAGCTTGCGGGCGTAGGTGCCGCCTGCCATGGCGTAGGGCTCCTGTTCGCCGCCGAGGATCTCCCGGCAGATCTCAGTGAGCGCCGTGACGAAGGGCGAATCCTTCGGCACGAAGGCGGGCTTGCTGTCCCGGCAAAGCTCGGCGCGGAAGCCCGCGGCCCCGCA
Source organism: Oscillospiraceae bacterium (assembly GCA_902772625.1). Classification (GTDB taxonomy): domain Bacteria; phylum Bacillota; class Clostridia; order Oscillospirales; family QAMX01; genus RUG11797. The sequence goes on along the minus strand of CACYBP010000100.1, from coordinate 16,503 downwards.
CTTCGCGGCGATCTTCGAAAGGAGCTCCTCTCCCTTTTCCGACACCGGGTAGCGGATGTTCAGAGTCAGGGCGGGTCTCCCCTCCCGCAGGGCGAGCACCGAACCCACGCAGGTGAGCTTTCCGGTGATCTCGTCCTCGGAATCGATCCCGAAGAAGGTGCCGTCGCAATCCCGGTTCACCCCCGAAAGGAAGGCGAGGATCTCTCCGTCCTTTCCCTGGGCAAGTCCCGCGGAGACCAGCATATCGGTCAGAAGCCGGACGGCGTTCACGCCCTCGTAGGGATGCGCGGCGTGCATCGCCCGCCCGTTGGCGGTGATCCGGATCCCCTCGGGGCTTCTTTCCACCGTGAAGGGAGCCGAAAGAGAAGCGATCTTCGCCAGGGTAACCGCGTTTTCCCGGATCAGCACCGAGGCCTTTTCCGGCACCATGTTGGTGACGAGTCCTCCCGAGGCCTCCCGGAAGAGATCCGAAAGGGCGTCGTCGGAGACCAGCGTGACCTCCAGGATCCCCTTTTCGGCGTGGCACACCGGGAAGGAGGAATCGGGGATGATATTGTAATCGGGCACCTCGTGGGAGGACGTGAACCACATAACGTCGGCCATGCCCTTCTCCTCGTCGGTCCCGAAATAGACTCTGGGCTCGAAGGGGAGCCGGATCCCCAGATCCCGGATGCACCGCAGCGCGTAGGCCGCGGCGAGCGCCGGCCCTTTGTTGTCGCTGACGCCCCGGCCGAAGAGCACGCCGCCTTCTTTCGTCATCTGATAAGGCTTCCGGATCCAGCCGTCGCCCTCGGGCACCACGTCGAGATGCCCCCAGAGACCCACCGAGCGGGTCTTTCCGTTCGGATCGCGGAGCATGCCGATCTTTCCCGCGAAATTCGTCGGGGTCAGCCCGTGCTTTTCACCGAGGTCCAGCGCCTTCTGAAGCACCTTCCGGCAACCTTCCCCGAAGGGCTCCTCTGCGTCGGGTTCCGAGACGCTGCGGATCGCGATCAGTTCCGAAAGCTCCCGGAGGTATTCCTCCTCGTGCGCCTGCATCCAGGCCTCGACCTTTTCTTTCCAGATACCGGTCATCGTTATTCCTCCCTTGCGCTTTTTTTGCGCGCGTTTTTCTCTCTTTTCTCCCGGTCCTCCTTCCAGACCCGTTCAAACCACTGATCGGGTTCCGGAAGAGGACGGACCGGCTCGTAATGCGTTTCAAATCTCTTTCCGTCCCATCGCGTGACCGTCACGAAATCCCTGTAAGCGGGATCCTCGGGAAGGATCGTCCCGTCCTTCAGGTAGACCGCGCTGCCGCGGCTGCCGGAGGTCCCGGCCGCCAGGATTTCAGCGGAAAGGAGCGCGAGCGACGCGATAAGCGAATCCCGGGTGACGAAGGCCGCAGCCAGATCCTCTCTTCCCGATACCGAGGCGCTTTCCTCCCACTCCCGGAGAAGCGAGCGAAGCTTTTCCTCCTCCCGGGGAAGCTCTGAAACCAGGCGCAGGGCGGCGGCTGAAGAACTCATCCGGTCTTCCCCCTCCTCCCGGATCCGGAGATGATCCCGTCCCTTTCCGGAAAGGAGCTTTTCCGCCTTTTCTTCGATCTCGCGGCGTTTTTCCTCCAGCGCTTTGCCGCCGCTTTCCCGCGGGGTACCGTCGGCAAGGATCGCCTCGGCCGCCCGGGCCGCGCCGACCTGCCCGGCGTTCAGCGCTGAGCCGCCCGGACGGTGCACGCCGAAGGTGCCCGCCGCTTCTCCCACGGCGTAAAGGCCGCGGATCCCGGTCTGCCAGTTCTGATCCACGCCGATCCCGCCGTTGGAATGCTGGGCGGCCAGGGTGATCTCCAGCGGCTCGCACATAAGATCGATCCCGTGATCGCGGTAGAGCTTCACGGCGCCGGGATTCATGGCGAGAAGCCTTTCGACCGGCGTTCCCTGAAGCGCGCCGGAGTTCTGAAGATACTCCCTTGCCGTGCCGGGAAGCTCCCCGAGACCGTCCGAAAGGCCCGGGGGATTCTGCCGGAAGTCCATAAAAACCCCTCTCCCCGCCGCGAGCTCGTCCGCCGCCGCGAGATCCACCCGGGAGGAGCCTTCGATATGCCCCGCGGTGAAGGGCCACTGATATCCCTTGAGAAAGACGCTTTCCAGAAGATCCGCACCGTCCCGGAACCTTCCGGATTCTTTTAAGAAATCCCGTTCTCTGCCGGTCCCGTCCACGGAATAATACCGGGGGATCACCTGCTGATAGGAGCCCGAGAGGTTCCAGCGGAATTTCACCGAGGCGATGCCGAACTGCCATTCAGCGAAGTTTTCAAGGCTTGCCCCCGCCTCCGCCGCCATGCCGGTCATGCCGGTCTGTCCCGGAGGATAGACCACGTTCCGGAAGATCGCCGCCGGGCCTCCGGTGGCAAGGATCACGTTTTCCGCGGGCCAGGCTTCGATACTGCCCTCTGCGTCCACCGTGACCAGTCCCCGGACCTCGTTTCCCTCTGCGGCGATCGCCGCGGCGCATTTTCCCTCCGTCACCGGGACCCCCTTTTCAAAGCACGCCTTTTCCAAAGCCCCGGTCATATAAAACGAGGTCAGAGGGCCTGCGCTGCTGCCGCGGGTCTGGGGGTCGTGATCGGTCTTATAGCCCACGAATTCCCCCATCCGGTTCCGGGGAAAGGGCACTCCCAGCTCGAAAAGCTTCAGGAAAGCGCCGACCGAGCCGGCCGCCATGGCGTAGGCCAGGTCGCCGTGGGTGGAGCCGCCCTCGAAGAGGTTTTCCGCCATCGCCCGGACCGAGTCGGGCACGCCCCCCGAAAGAGAGAGCTTATAGTAGGTCTGCTTATCCGATCCCGCGTTGCGGGAGGTGCCGTTTTTTCGCCGGTCGGTCAGGATCAGAAGGTCGTTTTCCCCGCCTTCCTTCAGCCGGAGCGCCGCGGCGTAGGCGGCCGATCCGCTGCCCACGATGAGGACTCTTCTCTTCTTCTCCATGGCGCGTCTCCTTTCCTTTTTCTCTCTTGTCCTCCATTATACAACGCCCCGAAAAAAAAGGCAACCGCCGCTTTTTCCCGGTTGCAATTTGCCCGAAAACATAGTACAATTAAAGGCGTATTCTGAAAAGGGAGTTGATTTCTTTTGGACCGTTATTATCCGCTGTCCGTCGCGGGACTCAAACGCGACCTGAAGCTCTTCCCGGTGAATGAAAAGCTCTATATCGCGGCCTTCATCCTCTTCGGAGACGTGGAGCTTGCCGAACACTGCGCGGCCGCCCTTCTGGAAAAAGCGCCCGCATTCGACGTGATGATCACCGCCGAATCCAAGGGCATCCCCCTGATCCACGAAATGGCGCGGCTTTCGGGTCACAATGAATACGTCGTGGCGCGCAAGGGTCCGAAGGTATACATGGAGGACGTGGTTTTCGTCAACGTCACCTCCATCACCACGGTGAACAGCCAGATCCTCTGCCTCGGCAAAAAAGAGGCCGATCTGCTTCGCGGCAAGCGGGTGCTGATCGTGGACGACGTCATCTCCACCGGTGAATCGCTGACTGCCATAGAAAAGCTCGTGGAGCGCGTGGGCGGCAACATCGTGGGCAAAATGTCTGTTCTGGCCGAAGGCAGCGCCGCCAAGCGCGACGACATCATCTTCCTGGAGCATCTGCCGCTTTTCGACGCCGACGGCAACGAGGTCGAATAAGAGGTCCCCATGAAGGTACTTATGCTGAACGGAAGCCCGCACAGATCGGGCAACACCTCCCTCGTCCTGAAGGAAATGGAGGAGGTTTTCCACGCCGGCGGGATCGAGACCGAGATCCTGGAGGTAGGAAGTCAGGCGATCCGCGGATGCGCGGCCTGCAACGGCTGCGCGAAGCTCGGCCGGTGCGTCTTCGACGATCTGGTCAACGAAGCCGCGCCGAAATTCGCCGAGGCCGCGGGCCTCGTGGCGGCAAGCCCGGTGTATTACGCCTCGGCCAACGCCACGCTGGTGGCCTTTCTCGACCGGCTTTTCTACAGCACCGGCTTTGACAAGACCATGAAGGTGGGCGCCGCGGTGGCGGTGGCGCGCCGGGGCGGGCTTTCCTCCACCTTCGACGAGCTGAACAAGTATTTCACCATCTCCGGCATGCCCGTGGCCTCCAGCCAGTACTGGAACGCGGTGCACGGCCGTACCCCGGGAGAGGTCCTCAAGGATGAAGAAGGCATGCAGACTGTGCGCGTCCTCGCAAGGAACATGACCTTCCTGATGAAATCCATCAAGCTGGGATTGGACGCCTACGGCCTTCCCGAAAAGGAAGCCCGCGTGGCCACCCATTTCATCCGCTGATCCTCTTCTCCGCCCGTTTTTCCCGAATCATCCTCGCGGCGCGTCCGGTTTTCCCGGCGCGCCGATTTTTCCCATCCCGCGCTTCTTTCGAAAAAAACAGCCCTCCCCGGGCGAAACGGCATTGACGGAAGCAGGTTTTTCCTGTACAATGAAGATACTCTCACGAAAGGTAGGATATTCGTTATGCCTCTGTTTCTGGAAAACATTCTGACAGGCCTCACTTCGTTCGCCGTTACCGCGGGCGGGCGCATCCTGGCCGCCGCCGTGATCATCATCGCGGGCTTCCTCATCGTCAGCAAGGTGCTGAAGACTCTGGAGAAGGGCAAGCTCTTCTCCAAAATGGAAAAGACCCCCCGGGTCTTCCTGATCGGCTTCCTCAACGTGGTCCTGAAGGCTCTTCTGATCCTCACCGCCGCCACGATCCTCGGCGTTCCCATGACCAACATCGTCGCCATCGTCGGCTCCTGCGGACTGGCCGTGGGCCTTGCCCTGCAGGGTAGCCTCGCCAACCTCGCCGGCGGTCTGATGATCCTGGTCTTCAAGCCCTTCAAGGTCGGCGACTTCATCGAAGCCAACGGCTTCTCCGGCACCGTGGAGGCCATCTCGGTCCTCTATACCGAGCTGATCACCCCCGACAACCGCAAGGTCGTCGCCCCCAACGGCTCGCTTTCCAACGCCACGGTGATCAACTATTCGGCCAAGGACACCCGCCGGATGGATTTCGATCTCTCGGTCGCCTTCGGAAGCGATATCGGCGCGGTGCGCGGCACTCTGCTTAACCTGGCCTCCTCCACCGAAGGCGTGCTTACGGATCCGGCTCCCGAGGTCAACGTCAGCGCCTACAACGAAAGCTCGGTCACCGTCACCCTGCGCGTCTGGGTGGCCAGCGCCAAATACTGGGACGTGCATTTTGCCCTGCGCAACGGCGCCGAAGCGGCCCTGAAGGCCAGCGGCGTGAAGATCCCCTTCCCGCAGATCGACGTGCACGTCAAAAACGACTGATCCCCATGGACCGGTTCGTGACTGTCTCGCTTGCGGCGGCCGCCCTTCTGACGGCGCCTTCGGTGGGATACTATCTCTTTTCGACCCGGATCACAAAGAAGAGCAGGCCCCTTTACAAGGGGCTTTGCTCTCTTTTTTTCCTCTTCCTCGGCGTCACCGCTCTTCTGAGAAGCAGCTTTTCTCCCCCGGCCTTCCTGCTTTTCGCCGGGGTCTGCTTTTCTTTTCTCGGCGACGTGATCCTGGATCTCGATTCACCGAAGGGGTTTCTCGCGGGGCTCGTTTCCTTCGCCCTGGGACACCTCGCCTTTGCGGCGGGCTTCTTCCTGACCTCGCTCACCCGCGCGGCGGGCGAAGGGCTTACGCGCGAAGGTCCGCTGCTTTTCGCGGCGGCGGCTCTGGTGATGGCGCTTCTCTTCCCGCTTCTGAAGCTTTCCCCTCCGAAGGAGCTCCGGATCCCCGTGGCGGGATATCTCGTGCTTCTGGCCCTGACCTTCGCCCTCTCTTTTCCGGCCGGAAAGGCGCTTCCCTCGCTTCTTCCCCCGGTGGGCGCCTCGCTTTTCGCCTTTTCCGACGCGGCGCTGGCCGCCGGGCTTTTCGGGAAATCCTCGAAGCTTAAAGACTTTCTCTGTCTTTTCACCTATTACCCCGCCATGCTCCTCTTCGCCGCGGCGATCTCCCTTTTATAGGGTTCTTTCTCCCCTTAAGAGCATAAAGCCGCCGCGCGGGATCTCCGCGCGGCGGCTTTCTCCAACTGTGTCAGAAGGCTTCGAGGACCTCCGCTCCTTTTTTCACGAAGGCGACGAATTCCGGAAGCTCCGCCGGGATCTCGTGCCAGCCCGGGGCGTATTCCTTCCGGTCCTTTGAAAGGATCCACTCCCCTTCCGGGAGATAGACCCTTTTTGACCGCGCGCCGCGCTTCGTGACCGGCGCGAAAAGGATATCCGGGCCGAACATGTATTCCTCCCCGGTCCGGTAGCAGGTCTCGTCTTCGGGATACTCGAAGAACATGGGCCGCATCACGGGATATCCCTTTTCGGAGGCGGTCTTCATGCAGGACAGGATATAAGGCCGTAGTCTTTCCCGCAGAAGGATCAGATCCCGGAGGATCGGGAAGTTTTCCTCTCCGAAGCTCCAGATCTCGTTGGGATCGCCGGAGGGCTCGATAATATCGGTCTTTTTCCCGTGCTTGATCCGGCTTCCGTGCAGACGCATCACCGGGGAGAACACGCCGAACTGGAACCAGCGGACGATCAGCTCCCGGAATTCTTCGCTTTGGGTGTCCGCGCCGTAGAAGCCGCCGATATCCGTATTCCACCAGGGAATACCGCACATCGCCATGTTGAGTCCCGCCTTCACCTGATCCGAAAGGCTCTTAAAGGTGGAGGGGATATCCCCCGACCACACCAGCGCGCCGTATTTCTGACTTCCGAGATAGGCGCACCGGGTCAGGGTCACCGGCTCCCTGCCCATGGCGTGGAAGCCGTCGGATACCATTTTTGCGTAATAATAGGGATAAAGCAGCCCCACCTCGTCTCCCCTGCCGGCATACAGAAGGAGATTGTCGAAATGCTCCGGATGGATCTCGGGCTCGGCCTCGTCAAACCACAGCTGGTCGACGCCCTGATCCAGATAATTCTCCTTCAGCTTCCGGAACACGAATTCCCGCGTTTCGGGGTTGGTGGGATCGATCTCGGCCTGCCAGCCGTAGAAATCGAACACCCGGTCGGAGCCGCGCGCGGTGCGGATCAGAAGATTCCGCTCCTTCATCCCGGCGTAGTTTTCGCTTTTCTGATTGATCGTGGGCCACATGGAGACCACCAGCTTCACGCCCATTTCGTGAAGCTCCCTGGTCATGGCCTTCACGTCGGGCCAGTACCGGGGATCGAATTTATAGTCTCCCTGCTCGGTCCAATGGAAGTAGTCGGCCACGATGACCGAGAGCGGGATGCCCTCGCGCCTGTACCTCCGCGCCGCCTCCAGAAGCTCCTCCTGCGATTCGTAACGGAGGCGGCTCTGCCAGAAGCCCGCGGCCCATTCGGGCATCACCGGCGCGTGCCCCGTGAGATCGGCCAAAGTCGAGGCGACCTTTTTCGGATCCCCGAGGATCACGAGATAGTCGAGCTTCCGCGCGGCGTTCACGCTCCAGCGCGTCCGGTTCCGGGAAAGCTCGACCTGTCCCAGGGCGGGATTGTTCCACAAAAAGCCGTAGCCCAGCGAAGAATAGACGAAGGGGACGGTGCATTTCGCGTTCACGTGGCGCAGATCGAAGGAGCAGCCCTTCAGATCAAAGGCGCCCGAGGCCTCGTGTCCCAGGCCGTAGAATTTTTCTTCCTCGCGCCCCTCGAAGGTGGTGCGGATCGACCAGAGGCCGCTCGCGGCGTTCTCGTAATGGCGGAAGCCGGTGTTGAAGGTGAGCTCGGGTTTGTCCTCCAGAAGGATCCTTTCCCCGGCGGAAAAGGTGAGCTTCGCATTGGCCTCCAGGCAAAGGGTAAGTTTGCCCGCGCCGATAAGGACCCGGTTATCCTCTTCTCTGACCGCGATGGAATACTCTCCGGGGATCAGAGTGAAATCCTCCCGGAAGACCCGGCAGTCCGGAAAGCCCTCCACGCGAAGGGTGTCGGGCGCGGGGGACGTGACGCGCAAGAGCTCTCCCGCGCGGGAAAAGAGCAGCTGGTTTTCATCATACCGCAGGTGTTCCACGGAAACGCCTCCTTCTTTGCCTTCCCGGCTATCTTGTGCCGAGCATATCACAATTCGCCGGGCTTTGTCAACCGGGAAGGCCTTCTTCCCCCCTATTTGCCGGAAAAACCGCCTGCTTTTCCCCTTTTCTTTGTGCTTTTTCCCGGTTTGTCCCGGAAAGGCAGCCAAATCCAGAAACTTTAGTTGACAAAAGCGGAGGCTTGTGATAGAATACCGGTATTATCGCAGAGGAGATCCCAACGATGAGAAGCCTTTATCTGACTCTCAATAATCGTCGGCGCTTGCGTTCGCTTTGAAAAAAGGAAGCGGACGGAAGCGCGTTCGGGCTGTTTCCTCCGCGGCGACCAATCAAAGAGTACCGCCGCTCGGATCGAAAGACGCCGTGCGGCGGTTTCTTTACGGTTAGGCGATTTCTCCCGACGCGTTCCCTCCGTTTCCACCGATCCATCATGGGAGGTATCGCACGTGTATCAGGATTCCCCGAAAGGTCTCTTAATTCCCGAAGGCTACCGTCCGTCGCTCGATCTGCGCACCACGCAGCGGGCCATCAAATCGCTGAAGGATCTCTTCCAGCGCAATCTTGCGCGGGAACTGCATCTGGAGCGGATCTCCGCGCCTCTGTTCGTGGAGGCGGGCTCCGGTCTGAACGACAACCTGAACGGCGTGGAACGGCCGGTGGGCTTCGACGTGCCCGACGCCGGGACCGACTGCGAGATCGTGCATTCCCTGGCGAAATGGAAGCGCCTTGCCCTGCGGGAATACGGCTTCCGGCCGGGAGAAGGTCTTTATACCGATATGAACGCCATCCGGCGGGATGAAAGTCTCGACAATCTCCATTCGATCTACGTGGATCAGTGGGACTGGGAAAAGGTCATCACCCGTGAAACGAGGAACGAGGAGACCCTTTTCGACGCGGTCAGGCGCATCGTCAAGGCCATCGCCGACACCGAGGTGGATCTGAACCGGTATTATCCCGTGCTCGAGCCCCTGATCGGCGAGGAGGTCTTCTTCGTAAGCTCCGAAGAGCTTCTCAGGGCTTTCCCCGGCCTCTCCCCGAAGGAGCGGGAGGACCGGATCGTGGCCGAAAAGGGAACGACGGCGATCCTCGGGATCGGCGCGCCGCTTTCGGACGGGAAGCCCCACGATTCCCGCGCCCCCGACTACGACGACTGGAGCCTTAACTGCGACATTCTGGTCTCCTATCCGCTGCTCGGCCGGGCGGTGGAGCTTTCCAGCATGGGGATCCGCGTGGATGAGGAAAGCCTTCTTTCCCAGCTCCGCGCCGCCGGGTGCGAAGACCGCGCCGCCCTTCCCTTCCACCGGGAGCTTCTCGCGGGCAAGCTGCCCCTGACCATGGGCGGCGGCATCGGCCAGTCGAGACTTTGCATGGTGCTTCTGGGAAAAGCCCACATCGGCGAGGTGCAGTCTTCAGTCTGGCCCGAAGGGATGCGCGAGACCCTGAGAAGCGCCGGGATCGAGCTTCTCTGAATCCTCTGAAGAAGCCGGAATACGAATTCAGATATTATTTGGATATTGGAAATCAAGGAGGTCCTTCTCCCTATGAAACTGACCGAATTAAAAGACGTGTTCTCCTCTCCGGAAAGCTATGCCGACCGGGAAATCTCCGTCGGCGGATGGGTGCGCACCCTGCGCAACTCCGGAAGCTTCGCCTTCGTGGAGCTCAACGACGGCACCTATTTCAAGCCCCTGCAGGTGGTGCTGGAGGCGGCGACGCTCAAAAATTACGCCGAGGCCGTCAAAACCAACGTGGGCGCGGCTCTGATCTGCCGCGGGAAGCTGGTCCTGACCCCCGGCGCCAAGCAGCCCTTTGAGATGAAGTGCTCCTCTTTCGAGCTGGAGGGGCCCTCCACCGCCGATTATCCTCTTCAGAAAAAGCGTCATTCGCTGGAATACCTGCGCACCATCGCGCATCTCCGTCCCCGCACCAACACCTTCAGCGCCGTCTTCCGCGTGAGAAGCGCCGCGGCCTACGCCATCCACAGATTCTTCCAGGACCGCGGGTTCGTATACGTGCACACTCCCCTGATCACCGGCAGCGACTGTGAAGGCGCGGGCGAAATGTTCCGGGTCACCACCGTGGATCCCGCCGACCCGCCCCGCACCGAATCGGGCGAAATCGATTACACCAAGGATTTCTTCGGCAGGAGCACCGGCCTCACCGTTTCCGGCCAGCTGGAGGGCGAGACCTACGCCCACGCCTTCCGCAAGATCTACACCTTCGGCCCCACCTTCCGCGCCGAGCATTCCAACACCCCGCGCCACGCCGCCGAGTTCTGGATGATCGAGCCCGAGATCTGCTTTGCCGATCTGGAGGACAACATGGCGCTGGCTGAGGATATGCTGAAATACCTGATCGACTACTGCCTGGAGACCTGCCCCGAGGAGATGAAATTCTTCAACGATTTCATCGACAAGGGCCTTCTCGAGCGGCTTGACGCGGTGAGAAAGGCCGAATTCGCCCACGTCACCTACACCGAAGCCATCGAGCTTCTGGAAAAGAACAACGACAATTTCGACTATAAAGTCTTCTGGGGCGCCGATCTTCAGACCGAGCACGAAAGATTCCTGGCCGAAAAGACCTTCCACCGCCCGGTGTTCGTCACCGATTACCCCAAGGAGATCAAATCCTTCTATATGCGCCAGAACGACGACGGGAAGACCGTCGCCGCCATGGACCTGCTCGCCCCCGGCGTGGGCGAGATCATCGGCGGCAGCCAGAGAGAGGAGCGCCTGGAAAGGCTCCTTTCCCGCATGAACGAGCTGGGACTCCGGGAGGAGGATTACTCCTGGTACGTGGATCTGCGCCGGTACGGCGGCACGCGGCACGCGGGCTTCGGCCTGGGCTTCGAGCGGTTCATCATGTACGTCACCGGCATCTCTAACATCCGCGACGTGATCCCCTACCCCCGCACCTTCGGCTCGGCCGAGTTCTGAGCCGCCGGCATAAAAGACGTTTTCAAGGAGGAAAAATCCATGCTTCTCGCCATCGACGTGGGCAACAGCAATATCGTCCTCGGCGTTTTTGACGAGGACGGCAAGCTCCTTTTCATCTCCCGTCTGGTCACCGACCAGAACAAGACCGAGGCGCAGTACGCCATCGATTTCCGGGACATCCTGAAGCTCTACGGAGCCGAGGAGAGCCGGATCACCGCCTCCATTCTTTCCAGCGTTTCGCCCCCGATGACCACCATCGTCTCCCGGGCGGTCAATCTCCTGTTCGGCAAAAAGCCCATGATCGTCGGTCCCGGGATCAGGACCGGCCTGCACATCGCCATCGACAACCCCGCGCAGCTGGGAAGCGACATGGTGGTCACGGCCGTGGCCGCCTCTGCCGCCTACGAAAAGCCCCTGATCGTCATCGACATGGGCACCGCCACCACCGTCTCCTATATCGATAAGGACGGGGTGTACGAGGGCTGCGCCATCGTGGCCGGGGTGCGCACGTCGCTTGGCGCTCTGACCTCCCGCACGGCCCAGCTGACCTCGATCTCCATCGAGGCACCGGCCTCCGCCGTGGGGAAAAACACGGTGGATTCCATGCGCGCGGGCGTGGTCTTTGGCACCGCCGCCATGCTGGACGGCATGATCGACCGGATCGAATCCGAAAAGGGTCCGGTCGCCACGGTGGTCGCCACCGGCGGCATGGCTCCCGAGATCGTCCCCCATTGCAGGAAAAAGATCCTGCACGACCCCAGTCTATTGATGAACGGGCTCTACCTGCTCTACCGCAAAAACCGGTGACCCGTCCCTCGTAGAAATAAAATGCGACGCATCCCCCGCTTTCCCGCGAAAGAGCAGCGGAGAGGGCAAATAAGGAGCGTCAGCGAAAGGAAAAAAACATGAAAAAACTGAATCTGGGCAAGATGACACGTCTGGCCATACTTGCCGCCATCCTGCTCCTGATGGCCTTTACGCCCTTGGGGTATCTCCGGATCGGGCCGATGTCCATGACCCTTCTGATGATCCCCGTGGCGGTGGGCGCCATCGTCCTGGGACCCGGAGCGGGCCTCTTTCTCGGAACTCTGTTCGGCCTCACCAGCCTCGTCCAATGCTTCGGCATGGATCCCGGCGGCACCTATATGATGACCGTCAATCCCTTCGGCATGACCTTCCTGGCGCTGGTGCCAAGGATGCTGATGGGCTTTCTGTGCGGTCTGATCTTCAAGGCGTTCGACAAGCCCGGCATGACCGCTCTCCGCACCACCGGCGCTTTCGTCGCCTCCCTTTCCTCCGCCGTTCTGAATACGGTGCTGTTCATGTCCACTCTGACGCTCTTCTTCCTGCACACCCCCGACGTATTCCCCCTTACCGACGACTTCAGCTTCGGCACCGTGATCGCGGTCATCGTGGCCATGGTGGGAGTCCAGGGACTGATCGAGGCCGGTATCACCACCGTGGTGGGCGGCGCCGTTTCCACGGCGCTCTTCCGGTTCGACAAGGGCGTTCGCAAATAAAGTCTCCCGCCCCGGCGGGACCGCGCAAGAAATCCATTCGATCGGAGATCGTGACCATGCATCAGGAATATCGCAGTCTTTCCCGGGAAGAGCTTCTCCGGGAAGAGGAAGAACTGAAAAAGGAATACGAGCGCTTCCGCGCCATGAATCTTTCCCTGACCATGACCCGCGGCGTTCCCTGCCGGGAACAGGTGGATCTGAGCGAGGGAATGCTTCAGATCATCGACAGCGGCTCCAAATGCCTTTCCGGCAAGACCGATATCCGCAACTACGGCATGCTGGACGGTATCCCGGAAATGAAGGAGATCTTTGCCGAGCTTCTTCACGTCATGCCCGAGAACGTCATCTGCGGCGGGAACTCCTCCCTGAACATGATGTACGACGCCATCTCGCGCGCCATGGTGTTCGGCACCGCGCCGGGCTTCACCCCCTGGTCGAAGCAGCGGGAACTGAAATTTCTCTGTCCCGTGCCCGGGTACGACCGGCATTTCGCCATCTGCGAGGTCTTCGGGATCAAGATGATCCCGGTGGAAATGACCTCCGACGGGCCGGATATGCGAACGGTGCGCGATTACGTGGAAAACGATCCCACGGTGAAGGGCATCTGGTGCGTGCCGAAGTATTCCAACCCCGACGGCACGGTCTATTCCCCCGAGACCGTCAGGGCCTTCGCCTCCTTAAGACCGGCGGCCAAGGATTTCCGCATCTTCTGGGACAACGCCTACGCCGTGCACGATCTCTATGAGGAGATCCCCCTGACCGATATCTTCGCCGAATGCCGCAGCGTCGGCACCCGCAATATGGTATATGAATTCGCCTCCACCTCCAAGATCTCTTTCCCCGGCTCCGGGGTGGCGTGTCTGGTGGCGGACGAGGCCGACATCCTCTGGGCCAAGAAGCTTCTTTCCTTCCAGACCATCGGCCCCGACAAGATCAACCAGAAGCGGCACGCCGCCTTCTTCCGGAACGCCGACGGCATCCGCGCCCATATGAAAAAGCACGCGGCCATCCTCCGGCCGAAATTCGAGGCCGTGGAGGAGATCCTTGACCGCGAGCTGGGCGGGCTTGGCATCGCCTCCTTCTCCCGGCCGCGGGGCGGCTATTTCATCAGCTTCGATCAGACCATCGGCAGCGTGAAGCGCGCGGTGGCCCTGACCGCCGACGCGGGCGTCGCCCTGACCCCCGCCGGTTCGGCCTTCCCTTACCACGATGATCCTTACGACCGGAACGTGCGCATCGCGCCGACCTTCCCCACGGTGGAGGAATTGAAGACCGCCTGCTCGCTCTTTTCGGTCGCGGTTCGGATCGCGGCCTGTGAAAGGCTTTTGGGGATGAACTGAGCTTTTCCGGGACCCGCGGCCGCGGGTCCCGGTTTTTGACGACTCCCGGCAAATTGAAAGGAGATATCATGAAAGCATACGAAAGACTGATTGCCTACACGGCCTTCCCCACCGCCTCGGACGAGACCAAAGAGACCTGCCCCTCCACCCCGGCGCAGCTCGTCTTCGCCGACGCCCTGGTGAAGGAGATGAAGGCTCTTGGCATCGCCGACGCAACCCGGAACGGGCTCGGCTTCGTCTACGGCACGCTGGAGGCCACCGCGCCCTACCGCGAGACTCTGGCCTTTTTGGCCCACATGGACGTGGTGGATACCGTGCCCTACGAGAATATCAGGACCGCTTTGATCGAAAACTACGACGGCGGCGAGGTCCTTCTGGCCGACGGCACAAGCAGGCTCTCCCCCGCCGACTTTCCCTTCCTTGCGGGATATAAGGGCGAGACGCTTCTGGTGACCGACGGGACCACCCTGCTCGGCGCCGACGACAAGGCCGGCGTGGCCGAGATCATGACCATGGCGGAGACCCTTCTTGCCCATCCCGAGATCCCCCACGGGAAGATCCGGATCTGCTTCACCCCCGACGAGGAGATCGGCAGCGGGATCCTTCACATCGACGTGAAGGAGCTTGCGGCCGACGCGGCCTACACCGTGGACGGCGGCGCCTTCGGCGAGGTGGATTACGAGACCTTCAACGCCTCCTCCGCCCACGTCGCTTTCCGCGGCAAGAGCATCCATCCCGGCAGCGCCAAGGACCGGATGATCAACGCCGCCCGCGTGGCCATGGAGTTCGACTCCATGATCCCCGAAGCCCAGAGGCCCGAGCACACCGAGGGCCGGGACGGCTTTTATCACCTGATCGGCATGGAGGGCGAGATCGAAAACGCCGCGCTCGACTACATCCTCCGGGATCACGATCTCGGGATCCTGAAATCCCGGGAGGAGACGCTTTCCCGGATCACGGACTTCCTCAACGCGAAATACGGTGAGGGGGCCGTGACCCTGACCGTGAAAGAAAGCTACCGGAACATGTCCGAAAAGATCCTTCCCGCCTTCTATCTGGTGGAAAGGGCCTACGACGCCATCCGGGAGGCCGGCGGCGAGCCCTCGTCTCCCCCGGTGCGCGGCGGCACCGACGGATCCCGTCTTTCCTTCATGGGCGTTCCCTGCCCCAATCTGGGCACCGGGAGCCACAACCACCACGGAAAGCTGGAATTCGCCGTGGTGGAAGAAATGGACAAGTGCGTCGCCCAGCTGATCGGCATCGCGCGCCGGTTCGTCGAGCGATGATCCCCGCCTTTTCCACCGGCTCGCTCTATCCCATGGAGCCGGAGAAGGCCGCTCTCGCGGCTTACGACGCGGGGTTCCGGACACTGGAGGTGTTCGTCAACTGCGAATACGAGTGGAGCGACGAGTATATCGACCTTTTCCTCGCCCTTCTGGAGGAAAGAGGGATGCGCGTCACCTCGGTCCACCCCTACCAGTCGGGAAGCGAGTCCTTCATGCTCTTTTCGGACTACCCCCGCCGCCGGAAAGAGACGATGGAGTATTATAAAAAATGCCTCCGCGCCGCGGCGCGGTACGGCGCGAAATACTTCATCCTTCACGGCCCGGGGCGGTCAAGCGAGGAGTTCCGCCCGCTTTACCCCCACGAGATCGACGTCTACCGCGAGCTTCTGGACTACGGAGATTCCCTCGGCGTCGAGGTGCTTCAGGAAAACGTGAGAAAATTTCTTTCGGCCTTCCCGGAGACCTTCCGGCACCTGGCCGAGGAGGTGCCCGCGCTCGGCTACAACCTCGATTTCAAGCAGGCGGTGCAGTCGGGCTTTCAGATCGAGGATCTGATCGACGCCATGGGAAGCCGGATCCGGAACGTTCATATCAACGATCTGGACATTCATAACCGGTGCCGTCTGCCCGGCGAAGGGCGGCTGGATTATCTGGATCTCTTCGGAAGGCTGCGGAACGCGGGCTTCGACGGGATCCTGGTCACCGAGGTCTACCGGCGGGATATCGCCGACCTCTCCCGCATTCAGGTCTCGCGGCTCTTTCTGGAAAGCGAGCTCGGAAAATTCGAGCTTCTTTCGGGAAATAAGCCTTGAAATCCCCCGACCCCGAGGGTATAATAAAAGAAAGAGTCCTCTCGGCCGCCGGAAACGGCCGAAAAGCGCTCTTTCTCCGCCAAAAGTCCAAGGAAAGCGAGGTTCCCAAGGATGAAATGTCCCTATTGCGGCTACACCGAAAGCCGCGTGATCGATTCCCGCCCCACCGACGAGTTCGCCAATATCCGCAGACGCCGGGAATGCCTTTCGTGCCAGAAGCGCTTCACCACCTATGAAAGCGTGGAGACCCTGCCCCTGATCGTCATCAAAAAGGACGGCAGCCGGGAAATGTTCGACCGTTCCAAGATCATGAACGGCCTGATGCGCTCCTGTGAAAAGCGTCCTGTGCCGGTGGCGAAGCTCGAGGCGCTGGTGGACGACATCGAGCAGAAGCTTTCCAACTCTCTGGACAAGGAGGTCCCCTCCACCACCATCGGCGAATACGTGATGGACGGGCTCCGGAAGCTGGACGAGGTGGCCTACGTGCGGTTCGCGTCGGTCTACCGCCAGTTCAAGGACGTGAACTCCTTCATGGACGAATTGCAGCGCCTGATCCAGGAAAAATAAGCGCTAAAAGAGATTCCCCGGGACCGGAAGAT
>CACYBP010000099.1 GCA_902772625.1 Oscillospiraceae bacterium | reverse complement strand
GTCGCTGAGGCGCACCGTAAAGGTGAATTCATGATCGGCGACCTTGGGCCCGGTCACTTTCTTTTCCACGCTGAGGTTTCCGGCGGGGGCGTTTTTGACCGTCCAGTCCTCCGCCACCTGGACTTTCTTCTCCTCGGTGACTTCCTTGAAGAAGCGGTAATGTCCCGCCCAGTCGGGGTTGTTGGTGGCGCCCACGGTGTCATCCCCGTTCAGGAACATGTACTGTTCGGGATCGGCCTGCAGGTTCCATCCCCAGAGCTCCACGCCGCGGATGGTGGCGGTCTCTCCGTCGCCGTCCGGGGTGATCATAAGCTCGTTCTGATAGTTGTTGCTCTCGTCGCCGTACCAGCCGGTCTTATTCGTCATGCGGTAGGCGTAATCGTGGTACTCGCCCCACCCGAACCAGTTGTTGTGGCCCACCAGAGTCAGGGCTTTGCCCTGATTGGAGAGGATCCAGCGGACGTTTCCGTCCTCGTCCTCGATCTTCTGGAAGGTGAAGGCTTCGGCCGAGCCGGGGGCGTTCAGAAGCACCTTTTTCCAGGTATTGCCCTCGGAATCGGTGATCTCTTCCTCCTTCACCAGTCCTTCGCGGAAGGAGAGGGTCTCGCCGTCGGCGCGGTAGAGGATATCCTCATAGGCGTCGCTGATCCAGTAGTTGGAAACGATGGCGTAAACGCCGCCGTCCTCAAGCTCCGCGGGATCCACCTCGACCCAGCGGTTCTTGCTGGTGAGCAGGGTGCCGCCGTCATCGTAGGTCGTATAGTATCCGTCGACGTGCTTTTCCTCCACCGAGTAGTGGATCGCCTCGACGGTGTCGCCCTCGTCACGGTAGCGGGGAAGTCTGGTGAACTGATAGGTCCAGTCGTTCTCCGCGGAAAGCTCCGCGGTCTTGCCTTCCACCGGCTTGCCGTCGGCCAGAAGCTGGACCGTGACCTTGTCGGCCTCGTGCTTGTCGGCGCCGTCGGTCCATTCCTTCCGGGCGCGGATCTGGGTGTACTCCTCGTCGCCGCTGACCTTCCAGAGGTTGGTCATCAGGCTCAGGTTGGAATAGCAGCCGCCGCGCTCCAGATAGAAGAACTTCAGCTCGTGCTTGACGCTGCCCGTATCAAAGGTCTTGCCCTGGGCCGCGAAGATCTTCTGGAGAGTGTTGTAGGAGCCGTTGATCGCGGGCACCTCCACCGGGGGATCGTTGCCTTCCCACGGGCGGAGCGCCACCACGTCGTCCACGGTGACCTCGCCGGTGGTGAAGTTGATCTGGCCGCCCACGGGCTTGTGCAGGCCGCCGATATCCAGTACCAGCACGCCGTCCACGAACACCCACACGTCGTCGTCGCCGCTGAAGCGGAAGATCAGGTCTTCGCCGTCGACCTTGCCGCTCTTGGGCACGTAGAAATTACAGGCCATGGTCAGGCCGTGCTGGTGGTTGTAGCCCTTGATCCCCTGATCCCGGAGATCGTCGGAGGGAGCCACGTTCTGCTTGGCCTCGTCGTAATCGTCGAAGGGGAAGTAGCCGACGTTCATCTTCTCCTCGGTGGCGGAGTTTTCGGGGTTGGTCATGTTGACCTCGTAGGTGCCGTTATAGACCTTGTAATCCCCGCCGTCGCCCTGAGAAGGATCGTAATAGGCGTAATACTTGCTGCTGTCGTAATAGTAATTGCCCTGGGAATCGAGCTGGAAGAAGTGGTTGACGTCCTTATAGACCGTCTTCTGATTCTCCACCGATTCGGGATTGAAGAGGATCGAAAGGTTCTGTCCGCCGAACTCGGTCATCACCGGGTAGCCGTTCTCGCCCAGGAGGGGAAGAACGATGCCCTGACGCGCGGTGGAGCGGCCGGTGTACATGTTGCTGTTGCCGTAGATGGTCTCCGGGCCGCCGTGACCGTAGAACTTCAGGTTGCTCTCGTCGTTGATGCCGCCGGAGGGCCACTGGCCGCCTTCGTTGGCCCAGCGGTCGCCGAACCTCCACCAGTCGGAGGCGATGTGATAGTCAAAGAGGTTCAGCGTGATGCCGTTGGAGCGGCTGTCCTCGGTCTTGACCGGGTCGGGGATGACGAAGCCGATGGTAAAGGTGCCGTCGGCCTGGCCGTCGGTGTGCACCGAGGTGATGGTGTGATCGCCCGCGGTGAGCGCGGTGAGATAATCGGGCAGGAGGGTGATCTTCACGCTGCCCTTTTCCGCCGTGTAGTTTGCGGGATCCACGGTCTTGCCGTCGACCTGAAGCTCCACGAAGCGATCAAAGGAGAGCTCGTCCTTTTCGGCGCGCTTCACGGTGAAGGGCAGGGGATCGGTATCCTTGTGCTTTACCCAGGTGGCGCCGTCGCCTTCGACGAAATTATACTCCGCCGCCACGACGTTCACGGTGTAGCCGAGATTGTTCCCGTCCACCACCGAGTAGACCGGGCCTTCCTTCGCCGCGGTATAGAAGTTCAGGGCCGAGATCTGGTTCGAGAGGAGATACTGCGGCGCGTTCCCGCCCTTCAGGGTCACCCCGACCCGGCGTTCGCCGGGGGTGCGGTCAGTGACGTCGTATACCAGATCGAATTCATCCGCCGAAAGGGTCACGCCGTCCAGGGTCACCGTGACCTTGCTCTTGTCGGGGGCTTCGCCGATATCCAGTTCCTTTTCGGTGCTGGTGATCTCGACCTTCCCGGCCGGGAAGGGACGGACGTCGGAGGGGAAATAGCTGGCGCC
>CACYBP010000098.1 GCA_902772625.1 Oscillospiraceae bacterium | reverse complement strand
TACGACGTGGAGCTCACCGCCGAAGATCTGAAGGAGCTTGCCAATCAGTTCAAGGCCGAATACAAGAAACAGCTCGGCGACGACTTCCCCAGCGATCCGAAGGTCCAGCTTTTCGAGGCGATCAAGGCCGTGTTCCGCTCCTGGGACAATCCCCGCGCCAACATCTACCGCATGGATCACGACATCCCCTATTCCTGGGGCACCGCCGTCAACGTGCAGATGATGGCCTTCGGCAACATGGGCGATACCTCCGGTACCGGCGTGGCCTTCACCCGCAACCCCGCCACCGGCGAAAAGGGCCTGATGGGCGAATTTCTGGTCAACGCCCAGGGCGAGGACGTGGTGGCCGGCGTGCGCACCCCGATGCCCATCGATCAGATGAAGGAGGTCTTCCCCGAGGCCTTCGCGCAGTTCAACGAGATCTGCGGCATTCTGGAAAACCACTATCACGATATGCAGGACATGGAGTTCACCATCGAGAACAAGAAGCTCTACATGCTCCAGACCCGTAACGGCAAGAGAACCGCCGCCGCCGCCATCAAGATCGCCTGCGATCTGATCGACGAGGGGCAGATCTCCGAGAAAGAAGCCTTGATGCAGATCGACGCCAAGAGCCTCGACATGCTTCTGCACCCCACCTTTGATCCCGAAGCCCTGAAGAAGGCCGACAGGGAAAACGTGGTCGGCAAGGGCATCGCCGCCTCCCCGGGCGCGGCGGCCGGCACCATCGTCTTCACGGCGGAGGACGCCGCGGAGAAGGGCAAGAAGGGCGAAAAGGTCGTTCTGGTCCGTCTGGAGACCTCTCCGGAGGACATTGAGGGCATGAAATACGCCCAGGGCATCCTGACCGTGCGCGGCGGCCAGACCTCCCACGCGGCCGTGGTGGCCCGCGGCATGGGCACCTGCTGCGTCTCCGGATGCGGCGATATCAAGATGGACGAGGCCAACAAGTGCTTCACCCTGGCCGGCAAGACCTTCCGCGAAGGCGACGCGCTTTCTCTGGACGGCTCCACCGGCAAGATCTACGACACCGTCATCGCCACGGTCCCCGCCGATCCCTCCAGCGGATACTTCGGCCGGATCATGGAGCTTGCCGATAAATACAAGAAGCTGGGCGTGCGCACCAACGCCGACACCCCGGCCGACGCGCGTCAGGCCGCGGCCTTCGGCGCGCAGGGCATCGGCCTCTGCCGCACCGAGCACATGTTCTTCGGCGACGGCCGCATCGACGCCTTCCGCGAAATGATCTGCTCCGAAACTCTGGAGGAGAGAGAACGCGCCCTTTCGAAGATCGAGCCCATGCAGCAGAGCGATTTCGAGGCTCTGTTCGAGGCCCTGAACGGTTACCCGGTCACCATCCGCTTCCTGGATCCCCCGCTCCATGAGTTCGTTCCCACCGAGGAAGAGGACATCAGAAAGCTGGCCGAGACCCAGGGCAAGAGCGTGGAGACCATCCGTCAGCTCTGCGCCGATCTGCACGAATTCAACCCGATGATGGGTCACCGCGGCTGCCGTCTGGCGGTCACCTTCCCGGAAATCACCGCCATGCAGACCCGCGCCATCATCAAGGCCGCCCTCGCCGTCAAGGAGCGCCATCCCGACTGGAACATCGTTCCCGAAATGATGGTCCCCCTGGCCGGTGAGATCAAGGAGCTGAAGTTCGTCAAGGACGTCGTCACCAGGACCGCCGATGAAGTCATCGCCGCCTCGGGCGTCGAGCTCAAATACGAGGTCGGCACCATGATCGAGGTGCCGCGCGCGGCCCTCACCGCCGACCAGATCGCCGAGGAGGCCGAGTTCTTCTGCTTCGGCACCAACGACCTGACCCAGATGACCTTCGGCTTCAGCCGCGACGACGCCGGCAAGTTCCTCAACTCTTACTACGAGAACAAGATCTTCGAATCCGATCCCTTCTCCCGCCTGGACACCACCGGCGTCGGCATGCTGATGGAAATGGCCATGGAAAAGGGCAAGAAGACCCGCCCCTCGCTCCACGCCGGCATCTGCGGCGAGCACGGCGGAGATCCTTCCTCCATCGAATTCTGCCACAAGATCGGTCTTGATTACGTCTCCTGCTCGCCCTACCGGGTGCCCATCGCCCGCCTCGCCGCCGCCCAGGCCGCGATCCGGGAAAAGGCGTAAGAGCCGGACCGGTTCAGACACAAAAGGCTTTACGGGGTCTGTTCTCTCCTCCGGAAGGAGGGGGAACAGACCCCGCTTTTTAAGAAGGAGAAGCTTCTATGGAATTTACGCTTGTCACGCTTCGGGAAAGGCCGGAGCTTCTGGACCGGGCGGTACGCTGGTTCCACGAAAAGTGGGGCGCGCCGGAGGAGGCTTACCGGACTGAAATGGAAAACTATCTCCGGGGAAAGAGCGAGTACGCCTGGCTCCTCGCCCTTGCAGGGGAGGAAATCGCGGGAGGACTCGGTGTGATCGACAACGATTTTCACGACAGGAAGGATCTTTCTCCCAACGTGTGCGCGGTCTGGACCGAGGAGAGCTTCCGCGGCCGGGGGATCGCGGGGATGCTTCTTCAGAAGATCGTCGGGCTGATGCGGGAGAAGGGGATATCGCCCCTGTACCTCGTCACCGATCACGTGGGCTTTTACGAGCGGTACGGATGGGAGTTTTATACCACCGCCCAGGGCGATTTCGAGGATCACCGCACCCGGGTCTATATCCACCGCTGAAAGCAAAACCGGTCAAGAGGAGACGCTTCATGAAAAGCGCCTCCTCTTTCCTTGGCGTGGCCCTCTTCACCGTGAGCCGCGCCGGGAAGAGACTTTTTCAAGCGGTGTTCCCCTCATCCGTCATGACTTCGTCATGACACCTTCCCCCGGAAGGGGGAAGGCTTTGACGCGCCGCGGTATTCCGGCGGGCGCCGGGGGCGGCGGCCCCCGCGGTGGACAGCGGGGCGGCGTCCGCCTGGGTGCGGAGAGCCTTTCCGGGACCGAACGATCCCGGGAAGGGGCTTTTTCATTGACAAACCGGGGGACAGGTTTTATACTTAACCTTGCCGGGATCCTTTCAGCCCGGTCATGCAGGAACAGGAAGAGTTCCCTGCGAAAAGGAAGAACAGGAAGAACGAAGCATGCAAGAGCGGATACAGGAAAAAAAGCCGTACCGGCAGAGGGAGCATCTGACCTATCCCGAAGCCACCATGTTCCAGATGATAGAAAGGATCGCGAAGCAGTATCCTGACGAGCCGGCCTATGAGTTTTACGGGATCAAAACCTCCTTCCGGCAATTCGTCCGGCGGATCGAGCGGGCGGCCCGGGCCTTTCTCGCCTCCGGAATCGGACCGGGGGACGCGGTCACGGTGTGTATGCCCAATACCCCGCAGGCCCTGGACTGTTTTTACGCCCTGAACCGCATCGGGGCGGTGGCCAACATGGTGCATCCCCTTTCGGCCGAGAC
>CACYBP010000097.1 GCA_902772625.1 Oscillospiraceae bacterium | reverse complement strand
GAAAAGCGGGAGAAGAGAGGGCTGTCCAGATCCAGCACGCCGACGGTGCGGCCGCCGGTTTTCAGAGGGATCACGATCTCGGAATTCGATGCGCCGTCGCAGGCGATGTGCCCCGGGAATTCGTGTACGTCGGGGACCAGCTGGGTCTTACCCGTGGTGAAGGCCGTGCCGCACACGCCCCGGCCGGGAAGGATCTCGATACAGGCGACCTTCCCCTGGAAGGGGCCGAGGACGAGCCGGTCCTTTTCAAAGAGATAGAAGCCCGCCCAGTTGAGATCGGGAAGAGAATCGTAAAGAAGCGCCGAGGCGTTGGCGAGATTCGCCGTCAGATGCGGGACGCCCCGGATCAAGGCGCGAAGCGCCCCGGCGAGGGGATAACGGTCAGTCATAAGAAGATTTCCTTTCTCTGGATGGTTTCAGTGCTTCAGCGTGCGGGTGAAGCCCACCGCGCGCCCGATGATGCGGATCCGGTCCACCGCGGAGCCGGTGAAGGTCTTGGGCGGATAGAGGGGATTGTCGGCGGTGATGGTCAGGATCTTCGCCTCCCGGTCGAAATAGACGTGCTTCAGGGTGGCTTCGCATTCCATGTCGTCGATCAGGACCGCGTAGATGCCGCCGTTCTGCACCTCGGAGGTCTGCTTGATGTAGACCACGTCGCCGTCCATGATGTTCGCGCCGATCATGCTGTCCCCCTGGCACCGGAGGGCGAAATCGGCGTCCATGTGCGCCGGCAGAAAGGCCTTCTCTCCCTCCTGCTCCTCGGCCAGGATCGGCTCGCCGCAGGCGATGGTGCCGATCAGGGGGATCAGACGGCCTCCGGGCATGGGGAAGAGGTTGGGCGGCGCGGGGGAGGTGCGCTCCATGGGCACGTCGAGCCCGGTGAGCCAGCCCTCCGAGACGTTCAGGGCCATGGCCAGAATGGTGAGCTTCCATTGGCCGGGCTCGGTGATGCCGTTGACGTATTGGCTCAGATCGCTTTTGCCGAGCTTGACCTGGTATTTTTCACAAAAGGGCTTGGCCGCGTCCAGTACGTCGACCTGTCTCAGGCCGCGCGCATGCATCAGCTCCCGGAGCCGGGCGGAAAAGGTCGAGGGCATGGGGATCCTCCTTTCGGGGACGGTGTGGCAGTTGATCTTCGGATACGACTATATCACATCTCCTTTGAAAGTTCAAGAGAAATTTTCAAAATTCAACATATTGAATTGTTTGCTTGACAGAAGGGCAGGGGTCATGGTATAATATCAGCGTAGTTCAAATTTGAACATAATGAAAGGACGCAGAGACGTCAGGAAGGTCCGGGCGAGAGGCGGCCGATTGATTTTGCGCCTTTACGCCTGAGAAGGGAGAAGGACTATGTCTAAAGAGTTCAATATTGAACATTTCCGCGAGGATCCCCGCACTCCTGCTCCGGGGGAAACGGGGAGGGAAGACGTCTGGGAGCGGCGGTACGTGAGCTTTGAAAGAAAGGAGCTTCGGATGCTGGCGGCGTACCTCCGGGAGCCGGGACGCCTTCTTTCCTACGGAGCGGAGACGGGATGCGGGCTCGGGGAGCTTTGCGCCCTGTTCGGGGCGGCGGGGAAGCTTCTGGAGGCCGACGCGGAAGAAGAAAAGAAGGAGGGATCAGGATGCTTGTAAGCGAGGACCGCTGCGTGGAATGCCCGCCGGAGGTGGGATGCCTGGGATGGAGCTGTCCCATGAGGAACGTGGACGTGTACGTCTGCGACCGGTGCGGCTCCGAATGGTACGTGGAGCCGGGGGTCGGAAAGAACGGGGAGGATCTGTGCCGGGATTGCCTCCGGTCGGAAAAGGACCCGGAGAGCGGCGCGCCGCATGGGGCGTAAGGACGCGCCTCCCGCGGGGGAAGGGAAGGCCTCGGTGGTGGAATTCGCAAGGCAGGTGACCTCCCTCGGGGAGAAGGCGAAGAAGGGGGACGCCGCCGACATGAAGAAGCGGTTTCTCGCTTACCTGCGCCTGTGCGAAAAATTCGGCGTGAAAGTGGGGAACATGGCCGCCTACGCCGCCATGGGCGTCGATCACCTCACGGTGGAAAGGGTCCTTCAGGAGGCAAGAGAGGACGATCCGGTCAGGACGCTCTTTTCCGCCGTCAAACGGTATTGCGGCCTTTATCGGGAGACCCTTCTGGAGGAGGGAGGCGTGCGGGAAAGCACGGGGCTTTTCTGGCAGAAGACCTTCGACGGGGTGCGCGACCGGGGAAACGAGCCTTCTTCGGGAGGGAGGCCTGCGGCAGAGAGCGAATCGCCGGAGGAGATCAGGGAGAGATACAAGGATCTGTTTCTTGAGTAGAAGAATCGCGTGATAATTGTTTTGTTATAGCGATATATAGCGGATAGCAATTGATTTGGGAGGGATTACGGGGACCGTGAGCACCGTGGGGAACGTGCCAAAGCTTTCCACGTCGGGCCGCCGGGGGCGGCAGCCCCTGCGGTGGGGAGCGGGAGATGCTTGCCGGAACGCGGGAGCTTGCCGGAGTTGTGAAATCCCGGTAAAAGCGCTGTCCCGGCGCTTGGGGGACGGGCCGCCGGGGGCGGCGGCCCGTGCGGTGGAGAGCGGGCGGCGGTCGGCGATCCGGCGGCCCCGACGGGAAGGCTTGGCAGAATCGTGTTTCTTTCGGATTTTCATCTGCGCGGGGAAGAACACCTCATCCGTCAAAATCTTCGATTTTGACACCTTCCCCTCAAAGGGGAAGGCTTCCGGGGG
>CACYBP010000096.1 GCA_902772625.1 Oscillospiraceae bacterium | reverse complement strand
AGGTCTTTGAGGAGCAAAAGAAAAGGGCGCTCTGAAAGCGCCATTAAGAGCCGCTTATGAAAGATAAGGAGACGGACACGGGGCGAAAGGCCCTGGCCGCCTCCTTTTTCTTTTGGGAGAGCCGGTTTCCCTGGCGCGTTTCCGATTGACTTCCGGCCGGGGGAATGCTACAATAAATCAGAAACGCGGAAAAGGAGTTGGACAGGATGAAAAAGCAGACCTTCGCCCTGTATTTCGGCAACCGGGGCTTCATGCCCGCCGAGCTGATCGAGGGCGCGAGACGCGACATGGTCAAGGCGCTCACCGACGCGGGCTACGATTACCTGATGATGGACGAGAACGCCACCCGCTACGGCGCAGTGGAGACCCGGGAGGAGGGGCGGATCTACGCCGCCTGGCTCAAATCCCACGAGGGAGAATTCGACGGGGTGATCCTTTCGATGCCGATCTTCGTGGATGAAAACGGCGCGGTCACCGCCCTGCAGGACGCGAACGTGCCCATCCTGATGCAGGCTTATCCCGACGAGATCGGCAAAATGGATTTCAAATACCGCCGGGACGCCTTCTGCGGAAAATTCTCGGTCACCGACGTGTTTTCCCAGTATAAGATCCCCTTCACCGTGATGAAGCCCCACGTGGTCCATCCCCTGACCGCGGCCTTCCGGAAGAATCTGGACGACTTCGCGGCGGTGTGCCGGGTGGTCAGGGGCATGCGGCGGATGAATCTGGGCTGCATCGGCGCGCGCACCACGGCCTTCAAGACGGTGCGCTTTGACGAGATCACCCTTCAGCGCCACGGCGTCAACGTGGAATCCTTCGATCTTTCAGAGCTTTTCGCTCTGGTGGAAAGAAAACCGGACGACGATCCGCGCGTGAAAGAAAAGATCAGGGCGCTTGAAGCCTACACGGATTTCACCGCGGTCCCGGAGGACAAAAAACTGACCCTGGCGAAGATCGCCGTGGTCATCGACGAATATATCGAGGAGTATAAGCTCGACGCCATCGCCCTGCGCTGCTGGAACGAGATGGAGACCTATCTCCGGGTGTGCCCCTGCGTCCTGCTTTCCGAACTGAACGACCGGGGGATCGTCGCCTCCTGCGAGATCGACATCTGCTCGGCGGTGACCATGCGCGCCATGGCTCTGGCCACCGAAGGAAGCAGCGCCTGCCTCGACTGGAACAACAACTACGGCGACGATCCGGACAAGGTGATCCTTTTCCATTGCGGCTCCACCGCTCAGTCTCTGATGGCGGGCAGGGGCAAGGTCACCTCCCACAAAATGTTTGACAAGACCGATCCGGGCTCGGGCTGGGGCACCAACGAAGGCCGCATCGCCGCCTTCCCCATGACCTACTCCAACTGCAAGACCGAGGACGGCAAAATCACGATCTATTTCAGCGAGGGCGCGTTCACCGGCGAGCCCATCGAGGAAGGATACTTCGGCTGCGCGGGCGTGGCGAAGATCGATCATCTGCAGGATAAGCTGATCCGCCTGGCCCGCGGCGGGTTCAAGCACCACACCACCGTCGCCCGGGGACACGTCAAGGAGGTCCTGGAAGAGGCCTTCGGCACCTACCTCGGCTACGACGTCACCTCCATCGAGGGTTAAGCCATGAGGATCGGCGGACTCGACGTGGGCACCACCGGGGTAAAGCTCGCCGTTTACGACGAGACCGGCAGGGCCAAGGGCGTCTATTACCGGGAATACGCCGCACGGGCGGGGCTCGGGCGGCATGAGATGGATTTCGGCGCGCTCCGGGAGGAGATCTTCTCGCTTCTCCGGGAGGCGGTCCGGGAGGGAGAGCTGGACGCCCTGGGCGTCACCAGCTTCGGAGAAACCTTCGCGATGCTGGACGGGGAGGACCGTATCCTCGCCCCGTCGCTTCTCTACACCGATCCGCGCGGGGAAGAGGAGACCAGAAGGATCGGGGAGGCCCTGGGGAGAGAGCGCTACGCCCGGATTACCGGCGTCGCACCGCACCCCATGTATTCCATCGGCAAGCTCCTTTACCGGAAGGAGGAGGACCCCGCGCGGTTTTCCAGGGTCACAAAGATCCTTCTGGGCCAGGATTTCGTGGTCTACGTCCTGACGGGAAAACGGCGGATCGACCGGTCGCT
>CACYBP010000095.1 GCA_902772625.1 Oscillospiraceae bacterium | reverse complement strand
GATGAAGGATCCGGGCGAGGAAAAGGCCTTCATCGACGAGCTCCGCACCAGAAACGGCAACCTGGAGGTGTCGATCCTTCCCTACACCGAGCAGACCGGGACGCTCTGATAAGAAAAGACCCCGCAAGGGTCGCGCGAAGGCGCGCCAGGCGGGGAGAAAGAACAAGGGCGGAGGGCATTGCCCTCCGGCCTTTTCTTGTATTGCGGGGGTATGAGGCTCCGCGGGGAAGAGGGTCAGCGCGCCTTGGCAAGAAGACGGTCCCGCTCTTTCCTTGCGTCCAGAAGCTCGACCTCTTCGGTGAGGCCCCACTCGTTTTCCAGAAGATCGACGATCCGGTCATAGGTCCCGGCCGCCCCGGCGTAATCGCCCCTGATCTCCAGAATAGAGGCGATGCCCAGAAGCGCGTCCTGGAACCGGGGCCTTCGGGGATCCTTTTCAAAGGCGCGCTCATAATACGCGATCGCTTTTTCGTAATCGCATTTGGCGGCGTAATACTGTGCCGCTTCAAAGAGCGCGGCGTCGTCGTCTTCGTGTGTTTTGACGAGTTCTTCGATGATCCGGTCGGCTCCGGGCTCGTCGAAGCGCGCCAGCGCGGCGTGCGCCCGGTACACTTCCCCGATCACGGGGCGGTAGCCCTTCATGGCGCGCATTTTCTCTAGGACCCTTTCGGCCTCATCGGCGCGGTGATCGGCCAGAAGATTGTCCAGAAGATAATAGCAGGGCAGGATACACCCGGGATTCTCTTCGGCAAGCTCCCGGTAGAAATCGACGGCGCGGCTGTGGTTCGCGAGATCCCAGTCCCAGACGGCGTGTCCCGCGGCCTTCTGAAGGATCCATTGGGATCCCTTTTCGTCCGGGGCGAGCCGGATCGCGTCTTTCGCGTATCTGGCGGCCTTTCTGCCGAAGGCGTTCATCCGGTGCCAGTAGAGATAGGCGAGAAGCTCGACGGCGCGCTTTTTGGTCGCCTCCTCCGAAAGCTGGGTCTTCAGGAATTCCTCGTATTCCAGAAAGACGTCCTGCGGAAGATCGCTTTCGACGTCCAGACGGTTTTCAATGCGGTTGAGGCGCTGCCCGGCGGTGAGATCGAACAACTCGTCGATGCTGACGCCGAAGATCTCCGCCAGAAGCGGAAGGGTGGTGATGTCCGGCATGGCCACCGCGTTTTCCCATTTGGAAACCGACTGCGGCCCGATCCCGAGCTTTTCGGCCAGCTGCTCCTGGGTCAGCTTCGCCTTGAAGCGCAGATCCCGGATCTTTTTTCCGAGTTCCATATCGTATGACCTCCTTGCGTGTCTTTTTTACAAGGCCTATTATAGCCGACTGGGGGGTGAGGAAGCAATAACCCGGTTTTCCACCCGGCTCGCCCAAAAGGCGAGAAAAACCCGGAGGGGGCGCCTTTCAAAGACGCCTCCTCCGGGCCGGAGAAGCCTGGAAGCTCCGGATCAGAGCTCGGTATCGTAGGCGGAGAGGATATCCAGCCAGCGCAGCGCCGGGAACACCCAGACCTCCTTGTAGTTGTAGCAGGCGGCGTGCGGGTAATAGGGGACGTCCTCGTTGTACTGGGTCTCCACGCCCACCGGGAAGGAGCCCACGATATCGCCCGACATGGCCGAATACTGCGGGGTGTAATTGTAGCCCTCGCCCCAGATCAGCGACTGGTTGAAGGGGTTGCGGCCCACGTGCCATTCCAGAGCGTGGGTGACGATCTCCAGAAGCCGCTTGTCCTTCAGGACGTTGGCGCAGGCCAGGGCGGCGCGCGCTATAGTCAGGGTGACGCCGCTGTTGCCCCGGAAGGAATACCACACCGGGAAGAAGCGGAGATAATGGGTCTCGTCCAGTCTGACGCCGTTTCTGATCTGCGCCTTTGCGTCCTCGGCGGTGGGACAGCCGAAGAAGGTGAAGGGCTTTTCGGGATCCACGGCGTCAAGATCGTAGATCGAGGCCGGCAGCATCTCGTAGGGGGCGGTGTAGCGCACCACGGTCTTGATGTATTCGGCGTAAAGCTTCATGCAGTTCCGGTAAGCGGCCTTCGGGCGGACCTCCATCATCATGGCCAGGGCCACCATCGGGGCGTGCTCGCTGCTGCCGTGGGCCGAATGCACAAACTGCAGATGATCCCTGCCGGTGTAGAAGAAGCCGCGGATCGGCTTTTCCCAGGCGGGGTATTCGGTCTCCTGGCAGAGCGGGATCACGTCGGCGTAGGCTTCGGCGTCGTCGAGATACTGCTTTTTGCCGGTGGTCTTGTAGAGCTCCAGAGCGGCGATGCAGCCCTCTGCGGCCGAGCTGAGCTCGCCGAGGAAGCGGCGCATGGGATGATCCTTTTCCTTCTCCTCGTCCTCCCGGGCCCAGGCGTAATCCTCCTCGGCGGCGGTGAGATTGGCGTAGGCGAAGGCGGGATCGATCTCCCGGAAGATCCGGGCGGCCAGAGCCTCGGGAGCCGCGGCGTGCATGTTGACGCCCGAGCGGCGGGCGGCCTCGTGGATGATGTCGTCGTAATCGCCGAGGAAGCCCTTGGTCCAGAAGTCCATGGTCAGCCAGGAGGCGCGGTATCCGTCGGAGAAGCGGGTCTTCAGGACCCATTCGCCGCCCCAGCGGGCCTCCTCCAGGCAGGTCTCATAAAGTGCGGGATCGGCGTCCTTCAGCTTTTCGGAAAGGTTCAGCATGGCGTAGGTGGCGGAGGCGGTGTTGCCGAGCCCCTGGCTCAGGTCGCCCGCGTCGTGCCAGCCGCCGTTCATGACCTTGGTGACGCTGCCGTGGCGGCACTGGAAATCGGCGTGGCACACGTCGTGGATCCCGGGAACCGGGAAGCCGCAGCGCTCGCCGAAGAAGAAGTTCAGAGCCTTTTCCACCGAGGGCTTCCAGACGCTTTTCGAGATGGAGAAGGGGCGGGTGATCTTTTCCCCGGCCTTCAGGAAGAAGCGGCCCTCTTCGGTGAGAGCGGAGAAATCGAAGATCTGATACCGGCCGGTGGTGCGCGATGCGGTCCCGATCTTTCCCTCAAAGACCACCAGACCGTCGTCGGCGCGGATCACCTGGAACTCGCGGGCCCTGATCCCCTTGCCGATGGCGGTCTTGGGCAGAGCGGGCATGTAGCCCGAGTGGGAGAAGACGATCTCGCCTTCTTCGGGCTCCCATCCTTTTTCCTTGTCGGCATGCACCCGTTCCAGACGCACGTTCTTGATATCAAAGCTCACGTCGTTTACAGCGCCCGGCTCGCTTCCCTGCATGCGGTACTGGATCGAAAAGCCCTTGACCCTGTCGCGGGCCAGCTCCGGGAATTCCCATTCCACAGTGGTCCACTTGTTGGGCTCCATGCACACGAAGTGCAGGCCTTCCCGGGAGATGTCGTTGGGCTCCACGATCTCGCCTTCATTATAAAGGTAGATGCACAGCGTCGCGATCCGGAAGCCGGGCATGTCGGGGAACACGTCGAAGACGATGCGGTTAAATTCCTCGAGATTCTCGCCGTGGCAGTTGCGGAAGAGGGTCGCGAGGCCCCAGCCGCGTCCGTAGTCCTTGTTCTTCTCGGTGGTGTCCACGTGACAGGAAAGCCTCCCGACCTTCACGCCGTCGCGCTCGGCGGCGGTGAGGACGCCGGAATCGATGCCGCGGCTGTCCATCGGGGCGCCGTTGATCAGAGCCTGATGGCTTTCCACCGACCATTCGGAAAGATCCGACATGTCGTCCAGCATCCGCGACGCCAGAACCTTTTTCTTCAGGTGCCGGTAGTAGCTGGACAGACGGTAGTCGCTTTTCATGGGGATACGCATGGCGATTCGTTCCTTTCTGTATATTTTCTTCGGACGGAAGTGAGAAAGTGTGGATCAGAGGGTGAACACCGCCGCGGAGGCGCGGTAGGTGTGATAAACGTCGTATTTGGCGGTCAGCTCGAAGGGGGAGTGCATCGAAAGCACGGGGGTCCCGGCGTCAATGGTCTCGATCCCGCGCTCCGACATGAATTTGGCCACGGTGCCGCCGCCGCCCACGTCCACCTTGCCGAGCTCGCAGAGCTGCCAGGTCACCCCGTTTTCGGCGAAGATCCTTCTCAGGGTGCCGACGGTCTCGGCCGAGGCGTCGTTGGAGCCGGATTTGCCGCCCGAGCCGGTGTATTTGCAGATGGCCACGCCTCCGTTGAGGAAGGCCGCGTTTTTCTTTTCATAGGCTTCGGCGAAGCCCGGGTCGTAGGCCGCCGCCACGTCGCAGGAGAGGCAGAAGGAGGCATCGAGGCAGGCGTGGTATTTTCCGAGATCGTTTCCGCACAGCGCCGCCAGCAGATGATCGAATTTCGCGCTCTTCATGCCAGAAAGGCCTTCGGAGCCGATCTCCTCTTTGTCGGCCAGGACCACCATCGCGGTCCGCCCGGGAATCTCTTCCAGATCCAGAAGCGCCCGGAGCGCGCCGTAGGCGCAGACCCGGTCGTCCTGACCGTAGGCGCCCACCAGACTCTCGTCGATGCCCACCGAGCGCGCTTTGCCCGCCGGCACCAGGGAGAGCTCCGAAGAGAGGAAATCCTCCTCGGTGATGCCGAACCGGTCGTGGAAGAGGGCCATGACCGCCAGCTTCACCCGGTCCTCGCCGTCGCAGTCGTAGGGCAGGGTGCCCAGGATGGGATTCAGATTTTCGCCGGTGTAGGCGGTGTTCAGGGGTTTGGTGCCCTGCTCCCGGGCGAGGTGGGGGAGAAGATCGGTGATGCAGAACACCGGGTCCTTTTCGTCCTCGCCGAGGACGATCTCGATGCTTTCGCCCGCAGGGGTCGAGGTGACGCCGTGCAGAGCCAGGGGGATGGTCAGCCACTGGTATTTGCGGATGCCGCCGTAATAATGGGTCTTGAAGAAGGCGGCGTCGCTTTCCTGATAAAGCGGATTGGG
>CACYBP010000094.1 GCA_902772625.1 Oscillospiraceae bacterium | reverse complement strand
CACGTGAAGGACGCCGTGCCTCTGGACGCCGAAAAGAGCTTTGATGAACTCCTCGGCGACGCGGAGAAGCTCATCCGCGGATTTCTCGAGCCTTCGGAAGGCGAAGGAAGAAACTGATTTCTCTCCAAATTGCGTGAAATTTCTCACAGGAAAGCCTTGTAAAGCTTATACCTCTGTGCTATAATAATGATAATTAGCTTGCCGTATCAGGCTCTTTAGAAAAGGGCCTCGTCCGGCGGCGTTTCCCTGCGTATAGCGGATCGGCAAAAGACCCCGCTCCGCTGGACAGAAAGGAAACCAACGTGCTGAAAAAAACGTTTCGCTACGGCCGGGTGATATTCGGGACCATTCTGGCCGTCGTGATGGCATACGTCATTTATCAGGCGGTAAACGCCCTGGGAAGCACCCTGAAAACCGTACACGCCTCGCTGATCACGGCGGGACAGTCGGTGAACGGCCCTGCGCTCTTCGTGCGGGACGAAAAGCTCCTCCCCGATCTTTCGGCCCCGGTTTACTCCCTGAATCTGGAGGACGGAGAAAAAGTCTCCTCCGGAGGAAGCTACGGGACGGTTTACGAATCCGCCTCGGCCTTGAATTCCTACCGGGAAAACAAAGCGGCGACCGAGATCGCCGGACGGCTTGAAAGGATATCCTCCTCCTTCAACGACGTCTACGAGATCCCCGAGCTGAACAGAGCCGTCACCGCTCTTACCGCAAGACTTCCCTCCGAAGGGCATCCGGTGGGAGATCTCTCTTCCCTGAAAAGCGATCTTGCCTATACGCTTCTCAAAAGAGCTTACGCCCTCGGCGACCGCGCCGAATTGACCAACGAACTGAACCGGTACGTCATGCTGGTGGATAATTACGAGCGTACCAGCAGCATGGGAGCGACGGCTCTGGTCTCAAGCCAGGCGGGATACTACTCCTCCTGCACCGACGGGTACGAAGAAAGGCTGACCCTTGAAAACGCGGACGAGCTGACCGCGGACAAGGTGGACGCGATCATCGCCTCCCCTGCCAACGGAGACGCGAACCTCTCCTCCTGTCCCGGAAAGATCGTCACCGATTATCACTGGAAGATCCTGCTTCCGGTTCCGGCGGAAGAAGCCGCTCTCCTCTCCCCCGGGAAAAGATACGAGATCGAGCTTCAGGGGAAGACCATCGCCGCTTCTCTCGCCTCGGTCACCGGAGATCCCGAAAAAGACGAGCGGCTGGTTTTGAACTTCGACACCTCCGCCAACGTATCGGATTACCTCTCGCTTCGCACGGCGAAGGTCAGGGTCCTTGTGGAGCAATACACCGGCTACCGCGTGCCGGTGGATGCGCTGCGGGTGATCGACGGCAAGACCGGCGTCTTCTGCCTGCAGGGGTACGTGGCCCGGTTCGTGGAGGTCAGGGTTCTCTGGAAGACCGACGCCTTTTACGTGGTGGAGGCCGATCTGAGAGGCACCGAAGGTCTTTTCACCAACGACACCATCATCATCAACACCCGCGGCCTTTACGACGGCAAAGTCGTCACCAACCAACCGCAATCCGAAGAGTAAACCAATCACACAAGAAACATAAAGTATGGAGGTCATGATATGAGCAGCTTATGGGAAAAATTCAAGAACCTGACGAAGCCTGACGATTACGACGACGAGTACGACGAGACCGGCGCCGAGGAGGAACGCGGCGAGACCGAAGAGGAAGAACCCGTCCGCGCCCGCTCCGCGCGCCGCCGCCCTGCCGCCTCTTCCTACGATATTCCCACCGACGACCCTTCTCCGAGCGTAAACGACGGAAAGGTCCTCAACATCAACACCACCACCCAGCTTCAGGTCGTCCTGGTCAAGCCCACCAAATTCGAGGATTCCATCGAGATCGCCAACTCCCTCAAGGCCATGCGCACCGTGGTCCTGAATCTGGAGTCCACCAACAAGGATATCGCCCGCCGGGTGCTGGACTTTCTGTCGGGCGTGGCCTACGCCAACCAAGGCAAAATCAAGCGCGTCGCCAACAACACTTATATCATCACCCCCTACAACGTCGGCATTTCCGGCGATCTGATCGACGAGCTGGAAAACAACGGGATGTATTTCTGATCCCCGATTCTGGACATAAGGAGTAAACGAAAATGGCTACGATCACTTCTTCTGAAATCAAAAACGCGACCTTCGGTTACGTGGCCCGCCGCGGATACCGCCCCGAGCAGGTGGATCTCATTCTTGACCGCGCCGCCGAGACCATCGATACCCTGACCAAGGAAAACGCCATCCTGAGCGAAAAGCTCCGCGCTCTTCAGAGCCAGGTGGACGAGCTTCGCGCGCGCGAAAGCTCCCTCAACGAGATCATGATCCGCGCCCAGAAGATGAGCGACGACATGATCGCTGAAGCCACCGTCAAGAGCAACAACATGGTCGCCGACGCCGAACGCAAGAGCGAGGAGCTTCTCTCTTCCGCGCGGTCTCTCGGCGAAAGCAAGATCAACGAGTATAAAGAATCCATCGCGCTGGAAAAGGCGAAGCTGGCCGAAGCCCGCGAGGAAGCCGCCGGATTCATCGACATGATCGTCGGCGAGCTGACCACCCAGACCGAAATGATCGCCAAGATCAAGACCCGCGCGCACATCGAGGACGTGAAGGGTGTCGTCTATCAGGCTCCTGCCGCCGTCGAAGAGCCCGCTCCGGAACCCGAGCCGGAGATCACCGCTGCTCCCGAAGCGCCCGCCGCGGAGCCCGAACCGGCTCCCGCGCCGGTCTTCGAGACCGCGGCTCCCGCGCAGGCGGAGGAAGCTCCCCTGACCTTCGATTCGATCCCCGACGCGAAGCCTTACGAGCCTGTTTCCCAGGCCGCGGCTCCCGCGGAGCCTGAAAACTCCGCCGCCGTCAGCTCGGTCGCCGACCAGATCGCCGGCCGCATCCTGCAGAACGCTCCGGCGTCTTCTCCGGCTCCCTCCCCCGCTCCGTCGTCCTCTCCCGCCTCCTCCGGCATGAGCTGGGACGAGATCATCGGACTCAAGACCGGAAGCAATCCGACCCCGAAGACCGAGACTCCCGACGCGTCGTCCCTCAAATTCGGAAAGGAATTCGACGTCACTATCCATTAAAACCACACCGGAAGGATACGATAGAAACCATGGCTCTGGATTACAACAAAACGCTGAACCTGCCTAAAACTGACTTCCCCATGCGCGCCGGGCTTCCCCAGAGGGAGCCTCTGGCCCTGGAGAACTGGAAACAGAAGGACATCTACGGGAACCTTCAGAAGAAGAATGCCGGGAAGAAGCCTTATATTCTTCACGACGGTCCTCCCTTCTCCAACGGCGATATCCACATGGGGACCGCCATGAACAAGGTCCTGAAGGATTTTATCGTCCGCTATAAGGCGATGAGCGGGTTTTCCGCCCCCTACGTGCCCGGATGGGACAATCACGGCATGCCCATCGAAAGCGCCATCATCAAAAAGAACAAGCTCGACCGGAAAAAGATGTCGATCCCGGAATTCCGTTCGGCCTGCCGGAAATTCGCGTCGGATTTCGTGGACCGGCAGAGAAATGAGTTCATCCGTCTCGGCGTGCTCGCCGACTGGGAGCATCCTTATCTGACCATGGATCCCGCCTTTGAAGCCGAGGAGGTCAAGGTTTTCGGCGCCATGTACGGCAAGGGCTATATCTATAAGGGCCTGAAGCCGGTCTACTGGTGCCCGCACGACGAGACCGCGTTGGCAGAGGCCGAGATTGAATACGAAAACGATACCGTCACGTCGATCTACGTCAAATTCCGCGTCACCGACGACAAGGGACTCCTCTCCCCGATCGCCGATCCGGAAAAGACCTATTTCATCATCTGGACCACCACCACCTGGACCCTTCCGGGCAACGTGGCCATCGCGGTGAATCCGAACGAGACCTACGCCCTGATTAAGGCCTCCGACGGCAATAACTACGTTCTCGCTCTTCCTCTGGCCGAAGCGACCATGAAGCAGGGCGGCGTGGAATCCTTTGAGATCCTGAAGGAATTCAGGGGCAGCGAGCTGGAGTACATGAAGGCCGCGCATCCTTTCCTCGACCGGGAAAGCCTCGTGGTGCTCGCCGATTACGTCACCATGGATTCCGGTACCGGCTGCGTCCATACGGCTCCCGGCTTCGGCGCGGAGGACTACGTCACCGGCCGCCGGTACAAGATGGATCTGATCGTTCCGGTGGACGACCGCGGATACCAGACCGCCGACGCCGGAAAGTTCGCCGGGATGTATTACGAAGAGTCCAACGACGCCATCCTGAAGGATATGACCGAAAGCGGCGCGCTTTTCGCCTCTGAAAAGGTGCTGCACTCCTATCCGCACTGCTGGAGATGCAAAAAACCTATCATTTTCCGCGCCACGCCGCAGTGGTTCTGCTCGGTGGACGCTTTCAAAGAAGAGGCCGCCGGCGCCTGCGAAGACGTGAACTGGATCCCCGCCTGGGGCAAGGACCGCATCCAGAGCATGGTGCGTGAGAGAGCCGACTGGTGCATTTCCCGCCAGCGCCACTGGGGTCTTCCGATCCCGGTCTTCTATTGCGAAGACTGCGGAAAGCCGGTCTGCAACGACGCGACCATCGACGCGGTGTCCCGCCTCTTCGGCGAAAAGGGCTCCAACGCCTGGTATGAGCTTTCTGCCGGGGAGATCCTTCCCGAAGGCTTTGCCTGCCCGCACTGCGGCGGAAAGCGTTTCCGCCAGGAGACCGACACCCTGGACGGATGGTTCGATTCCGGCTCCACGCACATCGCGTCTCTCAAGAAAGGCGACGCCGCGCATTGGCCGGCAGATCTGTATCTCGAAGGCGCCGATCAGTACCGCGGATGGTTCCAGTCCTCACTGCTCACCGCCGTAGCGACTCAGGGCAGAGCGCCTTACAAAGAAGTCCTGACCCACGGATGGGTGGTGGACGGCGAAGGCAAGGCCATGCATAAATCCCTGGGCAATTCCATCGCCCCGGAAGAGATCGTGAAGAAATTCGGCGCGGACGTGCTGCGCATGTGGGTCGCCTCCAGCGATTACCGCGTGGATGTGCGCGTGTCCGACGATATTTTCAAGCAGCTTTCCCAGGCCTATCTCAAGATCCGCAATACCTGCCGGTTCCTTCTGGGGAATCTGGAGGGCTTTACGCCCGACGCCGATCTTCTCCCCTTTGAGGAACTTGAGGAGATCGACCGCTGGGCTCTCGGGCGTCTGAACGCGCTGGTGGAAAAGTGCCTCGCAGGATACGAGGATTACGAATATCACGTGGTCTATCACGCGATCCGCAATTTCTGCGTGGTGGAGCTTTCCAACTTCTACCTCGACGTGATCAAGGATCGCCTCTACTGCGAAGAGAAGGACGGCAAGCTGCGCCGCAGCGCCCAGACCGCCATGTACTGGATCCTGGACGGTATGGTCCGCCTCCTGACGCCCATTCTGGCCTTCACCTCCGATGAGATCTGGACCTTCATGCCTCACACCTCCGACGTCAACGCCGAGGCCGCCGTTTATAACGACATGGCGAAGGTCAATCCCCTTTGGACCGATGAAGCTCTTGATCAGAAGTGGTCAAGACTCCTCGATCTTCGCGACCGGGTCAAGAAGGCCATGGAAGAAGCCAAGGTGCAGAAGTCTCTGGAGGTCAAGATCCTGCTCAAAGCCGACGGAGAAGAGTATGATTTCCTGAAAAATACCAGGAATCTCCTCCCCACCGTGTTCATCACGTCGAGCGTCGAGCTTGAAAAGGGGGAAGCCTTTACAGTCGAGATCCTTCCCGCTGACGGAAGCAAGTGCGAACGCTGCTGGACCTTTACGCCCACCGTGGGCTCCGATCCGGAGCATCCCACTCTCTGCGCCCGCTGCGCGGGAGTCGTGAAGAGCTTCGTAAGGCTCGACTGAGTGAAATCCTAAAATTACAGACGGCGCAGCCTCCCGGTTGCGCCGTCTGACCGTCTGAAAGAGAATCTGTTCATGAAAAATTGGTTCAAAAAATCGCCCGGAATCTCTGACCGCGTGCGAATTCTATTGCCGGTGATCACCTTCGTCGCGGTCTTTCTTCTCGATCGCGCGAGCAAGGAGGCCTCGCTCGACCTTCTCCGGGGCGGCGGCAGAGTGACCCTGATCCCGGGAATTCTCGGGCTTCAATACACTGAGAATACCGGCATGGCCTTCGGCCTTTTCAGCGGACTCCCCTGGCTTCTTTTTGCCCTCAGGGTGGTGGGTCTTCTGGCTCTCGCCTTTTATCTCTTCTCGGGCAATATGCAGAAGCCTCTGGGGTATCTCGGCCTCGCCATGGCAGTGGCCGGCGGGATCTCCAACGTGCTGGACGCGCTTCTTTACGGATACGTCGTGGATATGATCGAGTTTCTCTTCGTCAAATTCGCCATCTTCAACGTGGCCGACAGCTTTATCACAGTGGGCGCCGTCCTGATCGGCGTTTATTTCGTGTTCCAGCACCGCTTTGCGAAGGACGAAAAGTCCGGGGAAGAAAGTGAAGAGGATCATGACGAAAAGGACGATAACGCCGAATGAAACGTCTCTCGGCCATAGGGCCGACGTATGGCTCGCAGAGGAGTTAGCGCTTTCCAGAAGCGCCGCGGCGGGGCTTCTGGACGGCGGGAACGTCCTTTTGGAGGGCAAAGCGGTCAGAAAAAACGACCGGGTCCAGAACGGTGCGTATCTCGTCACCCTTCCCGATCCCCGTCCGCTGGAGGCCAAGCCGGAGCCGATCCCTCTTGACGTGGTCTATGAAGACGGCGACCTGCTCGTTGTCAACAAGCCCCGGGGCATGGTGGTGCATCCCGCCGCCGGCAATGAGGAAGGGACCCTTGTCAACGCGCTTCTCTATCACTGCGGCGGATCGCTTTCCGGCATCAACGGCGTTCTGCGTCCCGGGATCGTTCACCGGATCGACAAGGATACCAGCGGCCTTCTGATCGTCGCGAAATCCGACCGCGCACACACGGGACTTGCCGAACAGATCAAAGAGCATTCCTTCGCCCGCTCCTACGAGTGTCTGGCCTATGGCAGATTCCGGGAGGAAACGGGGATTCTCTCCTTCCCCATCGGCCGTCATCCGGTCGACCGGAAAAAAATGGCCGTGGTTCCCGACGGAAGGAACGCCGTGACCCGTTACCGGGTGAAAAGAGTCTTTATAAAAACGCCTGTCTCCCATCTCCGGCTGGATCTGGAAACCGGGCGCACCCACCAGATCCGGGTGCATCTTTCCCACGTCGGCCACCCGATCCTCGGAGATCCCGTATACGCCTCACGCGCGTCCGAAAAGCTCTTTCCCGAGCTCGGTGGGCAATGCCTCCACGCGAAATTCA
Source organism: Oscillospiraceae bacterium (assembly GCA_902772625.1). GTDB lineage: Bacteria > Bacillota > Clostridia > Oscillospirales > QAMX01 > RUG11797. The sequence goes on along the minus strand of CACYBP010000094.1, from coordinate 726 downwards.
TCTCCTTTACGCACCCGGTGACCGGCGAGACACTCTCTTTTGAATCTCCGCTTCCGGATTATTTCCGCGAAGTCCTGGATAAGCTCCTGGCGATAGACGGAGAAAACGCAGAATAATGAACCGCCGCGCGGAAAACCCGCGCGGCGGCCTTTTTCTGTGTTATGCTATGAGGGTGATCGCGGGCTTACTTGCCGCTTTCAAACCGGTAGCTTCTGCTCCAGGTCATCTCGTCTCCCGGTTCCAGGTCGATGGCGATGAAAGCCTCGGGAGAGATCACGTACTTGGTGCCCCAGCAAGCCATATACGGCGCCTGGAAGGAGTCGGTTTCGCTGACCGAGCAGCCGGAGTTTTCTTCGGTGATCTTCCAATGCGCGCCGCCGCAGTCCTTTACGTCAAAGCCCTTGGTGTAGAAGGCGCGGCCTTCGAAGGTCTTTTTAAAGGTGATGAGGTTGTTTTCAAACACCATATCGGGCTGGCGCTTCTGCATCATCTCGAACATCTTCTGATCGGGCGAGAAAGCGACCTCGGCCTTATAATTCGGGCCGACGTACTGACCGTCGATGCAGACGAAGTTGTGGATATATTCTTCGGTAACGATCTTCTTTGAGCCGGTGTTGACCAGACGGTAATCCACGGTCATGTTGTTGTCCTCGATGGAGATCTTCTTGAAAAGCTCGCACTTGTAGCCGTTGATCTCGGGGTTGACCGAATGGAATTCGGCGAAAT
>CACYBP010000093.1 GCA_902772625.1 Oscillospiraceae bacterium | reverse complement strand
GAGCATGCGCCGTCGGGGGTCACGCGCACCGCGCCGATATGCCGCCCGGCCTCGCCGTCGTAATGGCCGTCGAAAAACCGGCCCACGTACAAAAGCGTGCCGTCGGGCATCTCCAGAGGCCCGTGGGGCGAGGTCACCGGCGAAAGCATGACCTTCCCGAAGGTCTTTCCGCCGTCGTGACTCAGAACGAAGGTGGAGCCGAGAAGCGCTTCCCCGTCGGGAAGGGCGGCCACCCGGTCAAGATAGCTCTGGATATAGGGATCGTCGGGGTTCGCGCCCCGCTGGAATTCCACGGTGTTATTGAAGCTTGTGACCATCACGCCCTTTTCGCCGAAGGGGACGACGCCGCTGTCGCGGTCGTCCAGGGGAGTGTCGATCACGGTCTCGGGCTTCGTCCAGGTCTTCCCCTCGTCAAAGCTCCGGATCATGACCGCTTTTCCGAAGGGGCACACGTGCATCAGGCGGAAACCGCTGGCCACCGCGGCGAGCGATCCGTCCTGAAGCCGCGCCACCGAGGGCCAGCCGAAGTAGTTGTGGATCCCCGTGGGATTCGAGAGGATCACGCGCGGTTCGGAAAGAAGCCGTATCTTCATAAAGGACCTCCTTGTTTTTCGCTTTTCCCGGCGGGAAAGCGTCAGTCGCGGGTCAGCTTGTGGATCCATTTGTCATGGGAGCAGTGGAACCGGAGGAAGGCGGGGATGCATTTGATGGCCTGATCGCTCTGAATGCAGGCCACGATGGCCACGATCCCCCAATGCCACACGAAGGCCGAAAGAAACGCCATGGGAAGCGAGATAGTCCACACGAAAAAGATATTCATGAAGGAGGAAAACTTCGTGTCGCCCGCGCCCTTCATGGAGCCGTACATCACCGGCACCTCGTAGGACATGAAGATCATCACCAGACACATCAGCTTGATCAGATCGTCGGCGAGCTTAAGCGTTTCGGGGGTCAGCGTATAGAGCGAAAGCAGGGGCTTCCGCAGCAGAAAGAGCGCGAGGGCCAGGCTGAACCCGATCAGAAGATCCATGATCTCCAGCGAGTGGGCGCCCTGCTTTGCACCCTCGAAATCGCCCTTGCCCACCATCTTGCCGATCACCACCGAGCTGGCGGCGCTCATGGCCAGGGTGATCACCTTCAGATACTGATAAAAGGTGGTGGCGATGGAATTGGCGGCGATGGCGTCGGAGGAGACGCGGCCGAGAATGGCGCTCTGCACCGGGGTGGCCACCGACCAGGCGACGCCGGTGAGGAGGATGGGAAGGGTGATGCGGGCGTAATCCTTCAGGAAGGCCGTATGCGGCTTCAGAAAATCGGAGGAGAAAAGCCGGAGCTTTTTGTCCCGGAGGAGAAGATAGAGGATCAGGACCAGAAGCTCCACGCCCCGGGCGATCAGGGTGGCGACGGCCGCGCCCCGGACCCCCATGGCGGGGAAACCGGCGTTTCCGAAGATCAGAAGCCAGTTGAGCCCCACGTTGATGAGAAGCGAGGAAAGCGACAGATAAAACGCCACGTGCACGGTCTCCACGCTCCGGAGGATCTCCATGAGGATCAGGGAGAGGCAGAAGGGCAGATAAGTATACTTGACGATGGAAAGATAGGCGGCTCCTTCGCCGACGATCCCCGCGTCCCGGGTGAAAAAGGAGACGATGGCGGTGGGGAAAAAAGCGGCGAGCAGGAAGACCAGAAGCCCGAAGAGAAAGCAGGCCTTGATCGCGACGCCCGCGAGCCGGCAGATGGAATCCCGGTCTCTTTTGCCCCAATACTGGCTTCCCAGCACCGCGTATCCCGACGAGAGCGAAGAGGCGAAGGACTGGATGACGAAAAAGAACTGGTTGACGCAGGTGCTGCCCGACAGGGCGTCCTGGCTGAAGCTTCCCAGCATGATATTGTCGGCCATGTTGACGCTGTAATTGATCACGTTCTGCAGCGCCACCAGAACCAGGATCCGGAAGACCGATTTATAGAAGGCCGGATCCCGGGAAAAATAGCCGGGCTTCCGGGAAAGGGTTTCGCTCATGGAAGACGCGCTTCCTCCTTGGATCAAAGGGTGGGATTTTTCTGATTTCTATTGTATCACGCAAAAAGAGAAAAGTCCACAAAAAGAAAGCGCCGGAAAGGGGCAAAAAAAGTCCCGCGCCGGGCGGCGCGGGACGGATGGAAGCTTACGGGAGGCGGATCAATCCGCCGGAGCGCCTTCGGTCATCCTTTCGCCGATGGAGGAATACTCGGGGATCAGGGAGGCGTCCAGATTGAATTCGGACGCGATCTCATCGAGGCTCATGCCGAGATAATGCTTGACCTCTTCGTCGGTCAGGCGGAGATCGTCTTCGTCGCTCCAGGCCTCGTCGGGGCGGCGCAGGATCATATAGAGATCAAAGCTTCCGCCGGCGCTCGTGACGGTGGTGTAGATCGTCAGCGAGCCGTTGGCGTTCAGAACGGCGTAGGTCGGATCGCCGAGCGCGCCGCCGAAGAAGTGACCCGAAAGCCGGACAGATTCGCTTTCGACCTCCAGCGCGCCTTCCAGATCCGGGAAGTTCAGGGACTCGTCGGAGGAGCCAAAGCCCTTGCGGTTTTCAAAGCCCTCGAGCGCCATCCGGAGATAGGGGGAGAGACTTCCGTCGGGAGAGAAGCTCAGGCGCATGATGACCTCGGCAAGGGCGAAATCGTTATCGGCATAGTCGCCGGTGCAGTTGAAGATCTGCGCGACCCCGTGCCAGTCGCCCTCGTAATCGGAGAGCAGCGCGGGATCCTGGGGAGCGGTGATCTGAATCTCCTGGGCCGGGAATTCATATCCTTCGGGCACGAAGGAGAGAACGAGCCCCTGATACTCGAAGGTCAGGAAATCGCCCTCAATGGAATAGGGGACGTCCTG
>CACYBP010000092.1 GCA_902772625.1 Oscillospiraceae bacterium | reverse complement strand
CTTTGCACAAGGGAGGCGGCGGCTCTGTGCACTCCCGGAAAAAGGCGCATACCTCAAAGCCTTCCCCCAAGGGGGGGAAGGCTTTGGTATGGTCCCGGTGATTGGAGGGCGGGCCGCCGGGGGCGGCGGCCCCTACGGTGCGGAACGGACGCCGTCAAAATAGGCAGGGAATCTGCAGGACGCATGCGGTCCCGGAAAATCTACCCGGCCCGGCGGCTTAACCGGGAAGCTCGCTTTCGAGGATTGCCCACATGACGATATCCAGAAACTTGCCGTCGCGGTTCAGAAAATGCTCCCGCTGGACGCCCTCGCGCGTGAAGCCGCACTTTTCGGCTACCCGGCCGGAGGCGGGGTTCTTCACGGCGTGGCGGATGATGATCCGGTGGTATCCGACCTCCCGGATCAGGAAGGCGGTCACGGCCTTCACCGCCTCGCTCATGATCCCCTTTCCCCAGTAAGCGCGGCCGAGGCAGTAGCCGAGCACGGCGTATCCGTGTTTCCAGTTGGCAAGCACCACCGCGAGGTCGCCGATAAGCTCGCCCTCGTACTCGATCCCCCAGTGATAGGTCTCCTCGCTTTCGTAGGTCTCGACCCACGCCGCGACGATCGCCGCGGTCTCACTTGGGTCCTTGTGAGCGTTCCAGGTGAGGAAGCGCGTGACCTCCGGGTCGGACGCCCAGTTTTTATACATGGCCGGAGCGTCCTCCGTCCGGTAGCGGCGCAGGGTCAGGCGGGGCGTTTTCAGGGTGACGGTCCCGGTGTGTTTCAGAGTAAGCGGCATAGTTTTCTCCTTTCTGTTTTCATGCTGGCGTCATATGGAAAGCCGCAGGCGCAAGACCTCGGCTTCCATTCCCATGGCTTCGTAAAAGGCGAGGGCGTTCCGGTTGAAGGCGTAGACGCCGAGCTCCAGCGCATTGCACCCGCGCCTTTTTCCTTCCCGCGCGGCTTCCTCCATCAGGGCCTTCCCGATCCCGCTTCTGCGAAAGGCCTCCCCGACGAAGAGGTCGTCCACGTGGAAAAGCGCCTGATCCCGGAGGGTCGGATGATCTCTGATCCGGCGCACGTAAGCCGTGAGAAAGCCCGCGGGCGTCCCGTCCCCGGTCTCCGCGACCAGAAGCAGACGGTCGGGATCGGACAGCATCGTCCGGTAGTACTCCCCGGTGAAATAGGGCGGATCGTCTTTGAAGAGATCCGGCGCGGCGTTTTTGTGTACGAGAAACAGCTCTTTTTCCAACGGCTCGAGCGGGAGCCGGTCGCGCGCCTCGGCGCGCCTCAGGGTGAATCTCACGGGGATCATTCCTTTCGTCAAGAATATAAAGAAACGGCGCGAAGTCCGGTCTTTTCCGGGCTTTGCGCCGTTTGCTCTTTCGGATGCTCTTATTTTCCGCAAAGCAAAGGAGGCCCGGCACAGATTACGTACACGCCGGACGCCATATAGCATACGAAAGACGCTTTCAAAGCGAACATGAGCCTCTCCTTTGCGGAATGAAGATGGGGACAGTATACGCCGGGGAGTTTGAAAAGTCAAGAAAAAAATCTGAAACGAGTCACTTTTCGGGATAAGCCAGCTCTTTCAGGGCGGCGATCTTCCCGGCACCCGGGTAGCGGAGCGCGTCGTACCATAGATCGGCGTCGGCGTAAAGCTCGGCCGCGAGCCCCTCGGGTTTCCCTCCCGGCCGCCGCCAGCTCCACAGACCGTTGGCGCCGTAGGTGATCCCGGCGCGCGCCCCGGCGAGGATGCTCCGGCGGCAGGCGTCGAGCACGTCTTTTTCCCGCCAGATCTTCCCGGAGGGCGCCTTCCCGCCCGCGGGAATGTGGGGCATGCCCTCGTAGCAGGGCTCGGCGTTGAGAAGCGGCTTGCCCGGGAATTTCTCCAGAAAAGCGGCGGGAAGACTTTCCAGCGTCTCCTCCGCTCCCTCCACGTGCCCCGACTGATAGACGTAAAAGTCCAGGGCTTCGGCAAGCGCGGGGGTAAGATCCGAGAACCCGCCGCAAAGATGCATGGAAAGAAGCGCCTCGGGCGCCTCTTCCCTGAGGACTCTGGCGGTGTGGAGATAGTATGCCCCGGCCTGGGGATCCCGCAGATCGGTGTCGCCGCTCACGAAATACACCGGCTCGAATTCCCGGTAAAAACGGGCGACGCGGCGCGCGTGCTCTTCCACCGCGGCAAGCGGCCAGACGTGGGTGGGAAAGATCCCGGACAGCCAGTTGCCCGGCACGATATTCGCCCAATCGACCACCAGCGCCGGGGTGAAGCCCCGATCGACGGCCATCCGGCAGAATCGCGCGGCCTTTTCCAGAAAACGGGGATCGGGCTCCGCCTGCCAGTCCAGGGAGCCGTCGGGCCGCAGCGGATAGGGGGAAACGCCGAGATCGGGCCTGATCCTGTCCCACTGGGGAAGGGTGTTGATCTGCAGGACGTTGAAGCCCTGCGCCTTCCGGAAATCGAGATAGTCCGCCCATTCTTCGACCGTGGCGTTGGTGAAGGCGCTCCAGACCGTGTCGCCCACCCAGAAGAAGGGCTCTCCGTCCCGGAGAAAATGCTGCTTGTCGAAAGCGACCGTGAGACGAGGCATGGCTTTTCTCCTTTCTCTTTTTGGACCGGGCCGCGGCCTCAGCCGAGATAGACCGACGTGAGAAGCTTTTTCCCGGCGCCGGTCTTGTAGACGTTTTGAAGCATCTCTTCGATCGCTTCCCGGGAGGCGCCGCCCTCGTCGGCGTTCACCAGAAAATCGGCCTCCAGAAGGATCTGCCAGTCGATCCCGTCCACGCCCAGGACGGTGTGGTGCTTTCCGACGAGATACGCGACGCGCTCGCGCTTCTCCGCGGGACAGCCGAGCTTCCGGAGAAACTCCCGCGCCAGCGCAGGGCCCTCCTTTTCCTGAAGGTGGCCGGGGGCGCTTCCGTATTTTTCCCGGCAGAGGGGGATCGCGATGTCGTGCACGATGGCGGCAAGCTCGCAGGTCTCCCGGAGATCGGGATCGAGCCCTTCACTTTCGGCGATGGTGCGGGCGTAGGCCCAGACCTTCAGGAAATGGGCGATATCATGGCGGTTTCCCCGGTAGAATTCGATCATGGCGGAGACGGCGTCTGCGATCAGCATGAAAACTCCTTTCGGAAAGACGGCGGAGGGGATCAGAAGGGCGGCGGGAGGAAATCCCCCGCGAAATCGATCCCCGCCAGAAGCAGAAGATTGCGCACAAGGAAGAAAACGCCCCACAGGACCAGAAGGCCCCATCCCGCCCAGCCGGGGATCCAATAGGGATTCGGGACGTCCTTCAGGATGCGCACCAGGGTGCGGATCTCGTAAAAGACGGCGAACAGGGCGAAAAACACCACGTAGGCGTTGTCCTTCAGGGCGGAGAGAACATCGAAATGCCACAGGGCGGCCACCGCCCGCGTGCCGCCGCAGGCGGGGCAGTAGGAATGGGTGAGGAGCTTGTAGACGCAGAAGACGTGAACCTTCCCGCCAAGGGCGATCCGGGCGTAGATCAGGATGAAAAGGAGCGAAAAGACGGCCAGAGCGAGATTCAGGAGAAAAAAGACGAGAAGGCGCCCGCCTCGGGTCTTCAGGTGCACGGCGTTCCTCTCCTTTCTCCGTAAGCTCGTCCCGCGGGCCGGTCCCGGCGCGGTTTTCCCTATCGTACAACAAAAACGCGGGAAAAGCAAGACTTTCCGCCGGGATCCCCCGTTCCTGCGAAAAAACTCTTGCCAAACCGCGGGGAAAGGTGTATGATGATATCAATCTTTCAAGGGAGGCGTCAGTATGAACGACAATCAGAATCCCGTATATTATCAGCAGCCCCAGCCGGAACCGCCCAAGGAAAAGAACGGCATGTCGGTCGCGTCGCTGGTGATGGGCATCGTCGGTCTGACCTGCTGCGGCGGCGGGATCGTCAGTATCCTGGCCATCGTTTTCGCGGTCATCTCCAAGAACAAAAACGCCGACGGCCAAATGGACGGCATGGCCAAGGCCGGCCTGATCATGGGCATCGTCGCCGTGGTCATGAGCGTCATCGTGGCGATCCTCTCGGCTGTGACCGGGCTGCTCCCGCTGCTTCTCACAGGCGACTTCGAAAGCGCGCTGGAAAGCCTGTTCTGAGCGTAGCGCAGGAACTCATCAAAAACGACCCGTGCGGCGGAATCCTTCCCGCCGCACGGGCTCTTTTTCGGGGCCTTGAAAGTCCGGCTCCTTCCGCAAAGGCCGGAAGAAGACCGCTTATCTTGAAAAAAACTCCCGGAAGGCGCAAAAAAACAGGGAAACCATCTTGCAAACCGCTTTGAAATCGTGTAGAATAGATTTATCATTTATGGGAGGCATTTTTTATGAACAACAATCCGAATCCTGTTTACTACCAGCAGCCCGAGGCTCAGCCGCCGAAGGAAAAGAACGGCGCGGCGGTCACCTCGCTGGTCATGGGTATCCTTTCGCTGGTCTTCGCCTGCTGCGGCGGAAGCCTGATCTTCGGGATCGTCGGCGTCATCACTGCCATCGTCTCGAAGTCCAAGTCCTCCACCGGCAAGATGAGCGGCATGGCCATCGCCGGTCTGATCATGAGCATCGTCGGCGTGGTGGCCGGCGTGATCGCCCTGATCGCCTTCGTGGTTCCCCTCATCATGGCGGGCAGCCTGAGCGGCGGCGACTTCAATGATATCATGAGAGAAATCGAGAGATCTCTCCGGTAAATTTCAATCCGCAAAGTGAAATTCGGCGGCGGACCGCGGGCACGCATGCTTTATGACGGCGCCTTGCGGTCCGCCGCTTTTCTTATGATCCCGGCGAGGTCAAGCAAGGGGGAACGCTTATGAACGGCAGCGTGAATTACGTCTATTACGTACCGCAGCCCGCACCGAAAAAGACCAACGGCATGGCTGTGGCGTCTCTGGTACTGGGGATCCTCGGGCTCGTCTTTTCCTGCCTCTGCGGCTCGGGAG
>CACYBP010000091.1 GCA_902772625.1 Oscillospiraceae bacterium | reverse complement strand
GGGTGGATCCTGCCGCAGGGACAGGGGGAGGGAAGAGAGAATTCCATGGGATCTCCTTTCGGCCGCGGGGATCGGCGGGAAGAGAAAAGCATAACACGAGCGCGGACGCTCCGCAAAGCCTTGAAAGCAGGGCGGAGCCGGCCGCCTGTGCCGCGCTTTCCCCGGGACGGTCTTGCTTTGATCTATTTTACCACATCCGGGACGCCGTGACAACAAGACAGGCCGTGAAAAAACCGGCGGCCCTGGGAAGACCGCCGGTGAAGGGAGGGGAGAGAAGGCTTATTCCGCCCGGAAATCAAAATTGATTGTGGCGCCGGAATCCGAGGTGATAAAGTCCACGCCGACGAGCATCCGGAGATCCTCGTTATAGAAGGCGATGGGCTTGGACCCGCCGACGTTTTCCGGGTTGACCCGGAGGAAGCCCGCTTCGTCCAGAAGGGCGGCGTAGACGTCCATAAAGCTTTCGGCCGCCGCGGCGTCGTCAAAGCTTTCGCCCACGGATAAGAATTTTTTGTAATCGGCGCCGTACTGCACTTTCTGGAACCGGGTCAGGTCGCGGCAGGTCTCGCCCGCGGTCAGGTCGATGGGCGGGAAGCCCGCGTCACGGATGAGCTTTTCGGCCTCGGCCTCGGCGATATACCGTTCGGATTTGAACAGGAAGGTGACGGTCGCGCCGTCGTCCTCGAAGTGATACCGGAAGCTCCGGAAGCCGTTCGGGGAATCGTAGCGGTCGATCTCGCCCGATTCCTCATCGGAGATGACCGTGACGAAGCCCGCATCGAGGATGGCCTTCTCGTATGCCTCGATATAGGCGAGGGCCTGATCGTTATTTTCGAAGCTGATCTCGTCGTATAGGTTCAGCTCGTAATCGAAGAAGTAGAGCCAGGATTCGGTCAACTCGTCGGCAGCGTCCCGGGCCTGCATCGCAACGCCCTCCGGAAGCTCCGGCAGAGCGGGGTAACCGTATCCCGAGATCACGCCGTTGATCGCCGCAAGGCTTTCGTAGTCGGGCATCTCGTAGTATTTCCTTGCCGCGAGATCCGCGCCGTCCCAGTACTCGATCGAGATGGAGGAGTACACGTGGTAGTCTTCCCGGAGAAGCCGCCGGTAGAAGACGCGGGAAACCCCGTCCGCGCCGGTTTCCTCGACCTTTTCAAAGCCTTCCTTCAAAAGCAGCGCTGCGTAATCCGCAACGTCCTTTTCGGAGGCGCGGGCGTCCCGGAGCGAGACCTCGTCGTTGATGAGAAAGCTCTCCTGGTCCATCAGAAGGGCGTAGCTGGCGAAGGTGGGGAAGGGCACGGCTTCCTCGCCGTAGCCCGGAAGAAAGACCGAGTTCAGGATCATCACGTCGGCGTCGGTCCAACCGGTCCTCGCCTCGGGATAGGAGGGGCTTTGGAGCCACGCCTCGACGCGCCCGTCGCTTTCGGCGCCGCCGAAGGTGACGGTGACGTCGATATCGTCGTAATTGATGCGCGCCGCGATATCGTCGTCCACCTCGGCCTCAAGACGGACCGAGGCGGGATCTTCGGCGTCCATGGTCAAATAGACGTCGTGCATCAACCGGAGAGCGCTGTCGCTGTATCCCGCAAAGGAGATCAGGGTGGACTTGACGGCGTCCTCGTGGGAGGAGAAGCGAAGCGGATTTTCCACGTCGTTATAAAAGAGATTGTAGATGTTGCCCCCGGAGACCTCTTCGTCGAGCCAGCCGTTCAAAAGACGGGACGAGGCGGCGTCGACGGCCTGTCCCTCTCCCACAAAGAACAGGTTTTCCACGCTGTCTTCGGTTAGAAACGCCTGAAACGCCTCGTTTTCAAGGCTCATGACAGCGAAATCGGAATGCGCGTCGTCTCCGTAGTCAAAGACGACCTGCTCGTTTGACGCCACCGAGATCCGGAGGAAATCCCCCGCGTCGATCACGTAGTTCCCTTCGAGGACCTTGGCCAGAAAGTTCTCCATGGCCTTGTCAGAAGAGACCTCGGAATCGGGTTCGCTTTCGGTGTTTTCCTCCGGGACCGTTTCGGATCCGGAGGACGCGGGTTCCCCCGTGTCGCTTTCGGCCGGGGCCGTTTCGTTTCCGGCGCAGGCCGCAAGCAGGCACAGAAACGCCGAAACGAGAAGGATTGCGATCAACTTTTTCATGAATAGTCATGCTCCTTTGCTTTGAGTGGGAAACGGACCGCCCGCCGGAGACGAAAGGCGACAATCTCAGGAAACAGTACCATATGGATACTATATCACAAAATGACCGGCAAAGGAACACCTTTTGACAGATTGCGCATTGACATTTTGACAAAATACGGGAAACCGGCCGCAAAGCCCGTCGCCGGGGTCGGATCCCCGGGGAAGAAGAGCGCCCCCTGAAGAGGGCCGCCGCGGGCAGCTGACGATGCATCTCCGCTTACGCTCCGAAATGATGCCGCTCGTTTCGCCCGCAATGACGTGACGTTTGCCCACACGTGCCCACAGGCACACGTCACGACCGAAGGACGCATCACTTGCGAAGCAAACATCACGTTCCGCAAGAGCGGAACACATCGTTCAAAAAAACGCCTTTTGTCGAATGACAAAAGGCGTTTTTTGTTGGCGGAGAGGATGGGATTCGAACCATGTGTGCTTTCGCACAAACTGATTTCGAGTTTTTGAAGGTACTGTTCCCTATTGTTCCGCAGAGTGCGTTTTCTGTGCGTT
>CACYBP010000090.1 GCA_902772625.1 Oscillospiraceae bacterium | reverse complement strand
TTCCGGGCTTGCGGGGGAGGAAAGAATATGGTATCATAAAGAAGACTTCCTGGAAAGAGAGGAGAATACGATGTCCTTTTCACGGTTTCTGGAATCCAGAATGCCCATGGCAGAGGCGCTGGTGAAGGAACTTCAAAAAAGCTATTCTTACGCGGGCATCCTCGGGACCGACGTCAGCGCCGTGTCGTTTCAGGCGACGAAAATGAGCGCCACGGCGAAAGAGGGCGAGGGAGAACGCGGCTTCACGGTGAAGCTCCACGACGGGAAAGCGGTCTTTGAATACGCCCTGGACGACCTCGTGGGGGATCCCCGGGAGCTTGCGGAAAAGATCAGAAGCGAGCTTACGCCGGGGGACGCCCTTGGGGGGAAGATGATCCGGGCGGAGGTCCTGCGGGACGAGCCGCTCCGGAAGGATTTCCGGAGGGAGACCGATTTTGCGTCCTTTGACGACGAAACGGTCCTCGGGGTCTGTTCGGAGCTTTCAAAGGCGATCTCCGGACGCGACGAGCGGGTGCAGAACGCCTTTGTGCGCATCGGCACCTTTACCGCGGACAAGCTTTTCGTCTCCCCGAACCGCCGCCTGACCCAATCCTATGGGTGGGCCAACGGCGTGATGATGGCGGTCTATCAGGGGGAGAAGAAGATGGCCGAGGCCAGAAAAATGGCCTACGGCACCAGCCTCGGAAAGATGATCGGCGAGATGCGGGAGCTGGTGGATCCGCTTTTGGAGCTTGCCGGGCTGCTCGGCCGGGCGAAGCCCATCGTCCCGGGGGTCTACGACGTGATCACCGATCCCTCCATCACCGGCCTGATCGCCCACGAGGCCTTCGGCCACGGGGTGGAGATGGATCAGTTCGTCAAGGACCGTGCCCTGGCAAAGGCCTACGTGGGAAAGCCCGTGGCGTCGCCCATCGTCAATATGCGCGACGGCGCCGCCTCCACTCTGAGCGCCGCGTCCTATTTCTTCGACGACGACGGCGTGCCGGCGGGGGACACGAAGATCATTGAGAACGGGATCCTGGTCAGAGGCCTTTCGGATCTCACCTCGGCCGCGGAGCTGGGGACCGCGCCCACCGGCAACGGACGGCGCGAAAGCTTCCGGCGGAAAGCCTACACCCGCATGGCCAACACCTTCTTCGAGCCGGGCCAAGACAAGCTCGAGGACATGATCGCCTCGATCGATCACGGATATATGCTCTTTGACACCAACAACGGCATGGAGGATCCGAAAAACTGGCAGATCCAGTGCACCGCTGAATACGGGATCGAGATCCTGAACGGGAAGCTGACCGGAAACGTGGTTTCGCCGGTGGTGATGAGCGGGTACGTGCCCGATCTTCTGAAATCCATCAGCATGATCTCCGACGCCTTCACGGTCACCGGAGCGGGCATGTGCGGCAAGGGGTACAAAGAGTGGGTGCGCGTCTCGGACGGCGGCCCGCACCTGAAAGCGAGGGTGAAGCTGGGATGATGGAGAATCTTCTGAAGATCATGAAGGCCGCGCCGGGGATCGATGACTGGCGCGTGAACCTGACCGAAACCAGATCGCACGAGGCGTTCTTCGTGAAGCGGAGGCTGGAGACCCTGCGCGCCACCGATACGGCGAGCGCGTCGGTCACGGTCTTCGTCGACCACGGGGGATACCGGGGGGACAGCAGCTTTTCGCTCACCCCCGCCATGACGGAGGAGGAGATCGGGGAAAAGCTTGAAAAAGCGCGCGCCCGTGCCCTCCTCGTGAAAAACCAGCCCTATACCCTTCCGGAGGCCGGAAGCCTGGAGGGCGTTCTGCCCGACGGCCTTTCCGACAGGGAGCCCGGAGAGCTCCTTTCGGAGATCGCCGACGCGGTCTTCGCCGCGGAGGACGGGGAAGGCGCGACGGTCAATGCGCTGGAGATCTTTCTTTACGACGTATCCCGGCGCGTCGTCACCGGAAGCGGCGTCGACAAGCGTGAAAGCAAAAAGAGCGTGATGATCGAGGCGATTCCAACCTTTACCGATGAAAAGGGCTCGGTGGAGCTTTACCACAGCGAAAGGTTTTCTTCCTTTGACCCCGCGGATCTCACGAAAAGGATCGGCTCGCGGATGCGGGAGGTGCGTGACCGTGCCCGGGCGGAAAAGCCCGCCTCTTCTTTTACGGGGAAGGTGCTTCTCGGCGCGGAGGAGATCCGGGAGCTCTTCTGGACCCTTGCCGACGATCTCCGGTACGACGTCGCCTACCAGCACGCGAATCTCCATAAGGCGGGGGACGATCTGCAGAAGGACGGAGACGGGGACAGGCTTTCGATCACCCTCCGGGGAAGGCTGGAGGGAAGCGCGTCCTCCGCGCTTTTCGATAACGACGGCGTGACCCTTTCAGAGGTCGCCTTGATCGAAGACGGCGCCGTCAGAGCGCTTTACGGCCCGGATCGCTTCGGGAAGTATCTCGGGATCGCCCGTCCCGCGGGCGACCTTCCCTGCCTCGCGGCAAAGCCGGGAAGCCTCACCCGGGAAGAGCTCGGAAAGGAGCCTTATCTGGAATGCGTCTCGCTTTCGGGGCTTCAGGTCGATCTCTATAACGATTATATCGGCGGGGAGATCCGGCTTGCGTACCTCCACGAGGGAGAGAAGGCAACCCCACTCACCGGGATCAGCATGTCCGGAAAGCTTTCGGACGCCCTTCGCGGGATGCGCCTTTCGGAAAAGACCTGTCTTCGCGGAAGCTATCAAGGCCCGGACGGCCTTCTCCTGCCCGGCATGACGGTGATCTGACAGAATAAAAGCCTCCGGCGCGCGGGTCCCGCGCGCCGGAGGCCTGTTTTTTGCTCATTTCAGGAAAAGCTCGATGACCGGGACGGTCACCGGCGGCTTCACCGGCGGAAGCTCGATCACCAGAAGATCGTCGC
>CACYBP010000089.1 GCA_902772625.1 Oscillospiraceae bacterium | reverse complement strand
AGACGTCTTTCCCGTCCAGGTCTTCCAGCTCTTGCCGTTGTCGGCGGAATACTGCCACTGGTAAGTAAGCCCGGTCCCGGCGGCCTCGACGCTGAAAGAGGCGGTCTTGCCGGTCGCCAGAGTCACGGAGGCGGGATTTTTCGTGATCACCGGCTTTTTGGTGAGGGTGAGCTTTGCCGCGGAGGAGAAGACCGTGCCGAGTTCGTTTTTGACCCTGACGCGGTAAAGACAGCCGTCGTTCCCGGAGGCGGCGGTGACCGAGGCCGTGGAAGAGGTCTTTCCCGACCAGGTCTTCCAGGTCTTGCCGTTATCGGTGGAATACTGCCACTGGTAGGAAAGCGCGCCGCCCGTGGCGGTGACGCTGAAAGACGCGGTCATGCCGCTCTGAAGCGTCACGGATTTCGGCTGGGAGGTGATCGCGGGCTTGGAAAGCAGGGTCAGGGTCGCGGTGGAGGTGACCACGGTGCCGTAGCTGTTCGAGACGAGCAGGCGGTAGCGGCAGCCGTCGTTGCCCTCGTGTGCGGTGACCGTGACGGTGGGAGAGGTCTTGCCGGCCCAGGTTTTCCAGGAAGATCCCGATCCCGGCAGATACTGCCATTGGTAGGAAAGGTTCGGCCCTTTGGCGGCGGCCTGGAAGGTGACCCTGGTCCCCGCCGTGACGGCGGCCGACTGGGGATCCTCGGTGATCACCGGCGTGGTGACGATGCCGCTGACGGTCAGGATCGCCGAGCCGGAAATCGCCTCCCCGGAGGCGTTTTTGACAAGAACGCGATAATAGGTGCGGTCGTTGGTCCCGGTGGCCTTGACCGACACGGCGGCGGTGGTCTTTCCGGCCCAATCCTTCCAGGTGGAGCCGTAATCCTTGCTGTACTGCCACTGATAGGAAAGGCCTCCGCCCGCGGCGGTCACCGAAAAGCTTCCGTAAGAACCGGCCTCCACGGTGACGGGCTTCGGGTGGACGAGGATCACCGGCTCCGCCGTCGCTCCCGTGACGGGAAAATCATAGCTCAGCTCATAATACCTCTTGGAGATCAGGTAGCACATCGAGGCTTCTTTGCCGTTCACGTAACAGGCGGGCGAGGAAATGAATTCGTATCCGTCCTTTTCGGAAAGACAGACCGTGACCCGGTAGGTGTGTCCCGCCTCGAACGTCACGGCGTCGGGGGAGAGAAGCGTGATGTTGTTTTCATCGGTCAGGTCGGACCAGTAGACGCCGTTTTTCACCTTTCCGGAGGAGACCGGAGAGATCCCGTAATTCACCGGCGAGGGAAGAAAAGCGTCGTAGGACGGCTTTTCTCCCGCCACGGGAGGCGCGATCGAGACCCGGGCCGCGGCGATCTGGACCGGGAGCTTGTCGAAGGTATATTTCACCGTGAAGACCTTGTTCGGCTTCACTTCCTCCAGGGTCGCCGTACCGTGGTTGACCTTGGCGGTCAGGCCGGAAAGCCCCCTGTAGCTGGACTCCCGGTCCAGGGTGACGGTGATCGACACGGTATACCGGCGGCCTTCGCTGAAGGTCGCGGCGTAGGGACTCCAGACCGTCTTGACCGACGCGTAATCGCCGCCGGTCAGGGTGATCCGCGGCGCGGTATCGGGCTTTTCTCCCACGGCGGGATCCGCGACGTAGATCACGGCGTCGGTCACGACCTTACCGGGATCGGTATGGGAAAACTGCTGCCAGCCTGAAAAAGCGGCGACGGCGCCGGAGGGATCCAGGGCCTCGATCCTCGCACGGTAGGTGCCGGTGGGAAGCTGGTTCGCCACGAGAGTCTCGGAAAAGGCGTCGTATCTCGTGACGCTCTTTTCCACGGTGCCGGTGAATTCCGTGCCGCCTGAAAGACCGGACACGCGCCAGCGATAGCTTTCGGCGCCGGGGAACGCGCCCCAGGAGAGATTGCCGCCGGAGACCGAAAGCGAGATCAGATGATCGTATTCCCAGGAAAGGGCGGAGCTGGAGGCGACGGTCTCGGTCCCCTTCAGGGCGCGCACCCGGATCGAATAGGAGCCGAACGGCTTCCCGCGCTCCCAGAGGCCGACGCCGAGATCGAACGAGGTGACGCCCGGATCCAGATCGATCACCCCGGCGGTCTCCGCGTTCTGCCAGTTGATCGCGTACTTATCGGCTCCGGCGACGGCGTTCCAGCGCAGGGTGTTGTCGCTCAGAAAGGCGTTGACGCCGCCCGCCGCCTCGGCTTCTCTTCCCGGAAGGAAGGTCAGAAAGGCGGCCAGCGCGAGAAAGAAGACCAGCACCGACATAATCTTTTTCATATAAATCCCTCCTTTTGGAGACTGTAAACGCTTTTCTGCCCTCAGTATAGCAAATAAGGCGCGGGATTGCAAAGCTTTTTCTATATAGAGATAGAGGAAAGAAAAAAGACCGGGGAAAGTGCCGCGGCCCCGCCGAACCGGATCTGCCGGGCGCGTCCGTTCTTTTTTCCCTTTCTTTCATCGACGGGAAAGCGTATGCCGGAAGCGGGCTTTCCGGACATTTTGGGCGCCCGTTCCGTCTGTTATTCAAAAGAACCTTTCGTATTTTAGTAAAAGCCTCCGCCCCTGTCAAGCACGCTCCTTTCTCCGGAAAACCCCTTATATGCGCTTGCCGGCGGCGGAGCGGATCCAATGACGCGAACGGCCTGAAAAACCACTTGCAATTTCCGCACCGGGCGGGTATAATGACGGTAGAATGAAATCAGGCGGCTCTGCCGCCGGCAAAGAGGGTTCATCATGGAAAAAGAAAAAATCATCCAGTCTATCTGTGACAGCGGCCTCGTGGCCGTGGTGCGCGCCACCTCCGGCGAGCAGGCGATCCGCATCTCCGAGGCCTGCATCGAAGGCGGCGTGGTGGCGGTGGAGCTGACCTTTACCGTGCCCTTCGCCCACGAGATCATCAACACCCTGGCCAAGAGATACCAGAGCGGCGAAGTCATCATCGGCGCGGGCACCGTTCTCGATCCCGAGACCGCCCGCATCGCCATGCTCTCCGGCGCTCAGTACATCGTCAGCCCGCACTTCAACCCCGACACCATGAAGCTCTGCAACCGCTACCGCGT
>CACYBP010000088.1 GCA_902772625.1 Oscillospiraceae bacterium | reverse complement strand
GTGAACGGGGATCTGCCCGCCGACAAGATCGGCGAGATCCTTTCGGCCTATCGCGACAAAAAGAAATACTACCGCCTGGAGGACGGAAGCTTCCTGACTCTGGACGAGAAAAACGTGGGCCTGATCTCCGAACTGGAGCGCAATTTCGATCTCGACGGCGAAAAGCTCAAGAGCAACGAAATGACGCTTCTTGCCTACCGTGGAATGTATCTTTCGGACCTTCTGAAGAAATTCCCCGGGGTGGAGGTCACCGGCAACAAGGCCTTCCGCGAACTGACCTCCGCGGGGCAGAAGGAGGTCGAAACGCCGCTGGACCCGAAGCTGCGCGCCTATCAGAGAAGCGGCGTGCGCTGGCTGAAGGGACTTGCGGACTTCGGACTCGGCGGGATCCTCGCCGACGAGATGGGACTGGGAAAGACGGTGCAGATCATCGCCCTGCTCTCGATCCCGCAGGAGCGGAAAAGACCCCGCCCCTCCATCATCGTGGCGCCGACCTCGCTGGTCTACAACTGGAAGACCGAATTCGCCCGCTTTGCCCCTGGGCTTTCGGTCACCGTGGTATCTGGCGTGGTCTCCAGACGGCACGAGATGATCAAGGCCTTCCGGGGCGACGTGCTGATCACCTCCTACGACGCGCTGAAGCGCGATCTGGAGCATTACGAGAAAAGGCAGTTCCGGTACTGCATCATCGACGAGGCCCAGTATATCAAAAACCAGACCACTCAGGCCTCGACCTCGGTCAAGGCGCTGAACGCCGAGGTGCGCTTCGCCCTCACCGGCACGCCGGTGGAGAACTCGCTTTCGGATCTCTGGTCGATCTTTGATTTCGTCCTGCCGGGCTATCTTTATCATTACGCGAAGTTCCGCCGGAAATACGAGCTTCCCATCACCCGCGACAACGACGCCGAGGCCATCGAGGCGCTCCGGGAGCAGGTGAAGCCCTTCATCCTGCGCCGCACCAAAAAAGAGGTGCTCGGCGAGCTTCCCGACAAGATCGAAAGCACGGTCTACGTCGAGATGGAGGAGGAGCAGAGAAACGTCTATTCCGCCAATCTCGCCCTGGCCAGAAGCGAGCTGGAGGAGGAGCTTGACCGGGTGGGCTTCGAGCAGAGCCGGATCAAGATCCTGGCGCTGATCACCAAGCTCCGGCATCTGTGCTGCCATCCGAATCTGGTGCTCGACGGCTATGAAGGCGGCAGCGCGAAGCTCGAACTCTGCATGGAGCTTCTGCACGACAGCCTTGAGGAGGGACACAAGGTCCTGATTTTCTCCCAGTTCGTGTCGATGCTGGGTGTGATCGGGGAAGAACTCGAAAAAGAGGGGATCCCGTATTATCTCCTGAAGGGGGACACCCCGTCCGAGGAGAGGATGCGCCTGGTCAAGGCCTTCAATTCCGACCAGACTCCCGTATTCCTGATCTCCCTGCGCGCCGGAGGCACCGGCCTCAACCTGACGGCGGCCGACGTGGTGATCCATTACGATCCGTGGTGGAACCTTTCGGTGCAGAATCAGGCCACCGACCGCGCGCACCGCATCGGACAGGAAAATAACGTCCAGGTCTTCAAGCTTCTGGTGAAGGACAGCATCGAGGACAAGATCGACGAGCTGCAGCATCGCAAGGAATCGATCTCCCGCTCGGTGATCACCGAGAACGAGACCTATATTTCCAACATGGACAAGGACGATATGCTCGCCCTGTTCCGGGAATAAGGCAAATATTGCCGTAAATCAGAGCGAATCGTAAAAACTTTCTCTTTACAAACCGGAGAAAAAAAGATAAAATATATGAGTTACCGCGCCGGAACCGTCGCGGCAAGTCATCTGGAAGGATGGTAATTCAAATGGGTCAGCAAAAATCGAAGCTGGACGCCGGCAAGAAGAAACAGCGCCGGCTCTCCGCGAATCAGACGAAGGCGCTGCGCTGGGGGATCGCCCTGGTGGCGCTGTTCGCGATTCTGATCGTTCTGGGGCTCGCGGTCGCCAACGACTGGTTTTCGGGCTTCGGTCCCGCGTGCACGGTGGGCGGCATCGAGATCAGCAAGGAAGAATACAACTTTAATTTCTTCTCCAATTACTCTTCGTTCGTAAGCTATTACTCCGGCAATCTGAGTTCTCTCGGCCTGGATACGTCGAAGCCGCTTTCCAGCCAGCAGTACAGTGACGAAAAGACCTGGCAGGAATTCTTCGACGAGCAGACCTATCAGAACCTGGCCGACGTGGTGGCCATGTCCGAGACCGCGAAGAAGGCCGGCGTCACCCTGAACGAAAAGAATCAGGCGCAGGTGGACGACTACGTCGAAAACGTGAAGACCGGCGCAAAGAACAACAAGCTGTCCTTCGCCGCCTATACCAAGCAGGTTTTCGGCCGCAAGATGAACGAGGAGCAGATCCGCTCCGCCATGGGCCGTGTTCTTCTGGCCGATCAGTACGCCGCGGATCTCTACGATTCCTACGAATTCACCGATGAGGCCATCGACAAGGAATATAACGAGAACAGGGATACCTACGACAAGATCGACTACCGCGTGATCACGGTGAACGCCGACATGCCCTCCAGCGAGGATTTGGAAGGCGACGCCTACGACAAAGCCGTTTCCGAAGCCATGAGCGCGGCGAAGACCAAGGCCGACGAGCTGATGAAGAAGATCAGCGGAAACGGGACCGTCACCGAGACCCGTTTTGCCGAGGTCGCCCTGGAATACGCGAAGGAGATCGCCGAAGACGAGGAAAAGGCCGCGGAGATCACTGCCGACGATTCCCTCAAGACCGCCGTGGGCAAGAGCGGCGTGGAGGATGAAGAGGGCGGAGAATGGCTTTTCGACGCCTCCCGCAAGAGCTTTGATACTTCAGTGATCGAGGAAGCCGACGCCTATTCGATCTATCTCTTCGTGAACAGATACAAGGACGAATATCTCGCGGTGAACGTCAGGCATATCCTGGTGCCCTTCAACGACGAAACCTCCGACGCGAAGAGCGAAGCGGAGGACGCCGCCGCCAAGGCCAAGGCCGAGGAATATATGGACGAGTTCAAGGCGGCGGGCGCCACCGAAGACGCCTTTGCCGAGCTTGCCCAAAAGTACGGCAAGGACGCCACGACAGAAAACGGCGGTCTGATGGAAGACGTCGTCAAGGGACAGATGGTGGAGACCTTCAACGACTGGATCTTCGCCCCCGAACGCAAGGTCGGCGATTACGATCTGGTGCGCACCGAATACGGCTGGCACCTGGTGTATTTCTCGGGCTTCTCCAAGGAAGCCTACCGGCTTTCTGTGGAAGAGGCCGTGCGCCAGAGAACCTACAACGCCGAGTACGATCAGATCATGGTCAATTATCCGGTCACCGTGGACGGCGTCCAGGTGTACACCTATTCCCGATAAATCTCTCTGAAAATCTGAGAAAAGGTCTTGCAAATCCCGAAAGGATATGCTATACTTACTGAGTTAGCGCAGAAAGAGGTGAGTGACGATGAAGGAGAACATCCATCCGAAGTATTATCAGACGACGGTGAAGTGCGCCTGTGGTGAAGTGATCGAAACCGGTTCCACGAAGGAAAACATCCGCGTTGAAATTTGTTCCAAGTGCCACCCCTTCTTTACCGGCAAGCAGAAGCTTGTCGATACGGGCGGACGCGTCGACAAATTCAAGAAAAAGTTCGGTCTCTGATCGCAGTCAGAAAAAAATGCCGTCTCGCGCTTTTGCCGAGGCGGCTTTTTTCATCATCAGAAAGGATTCTATATGACCGATAAGATCAAGACGATCCAGGAAACCCGGGAAAAAGCCGTCCTGGTGGGCCTTTCCTGCCGGATCTTCGACGGGGAGGAAAACTCGGACGAGGAGAGCATGAAGGAGCTTTCGGAGCTGGTGGATACCGCCGGAGGCGAGGTCGTGGCCACGGCTTTGCAGAACCGGGACGAGCCCGACGTGAAGACCTACATCGGCGCGGGCAAGGCGAAGGAGATCGCCGAGCTGGTGGAAAACACCGGCGCGGAGCTGGTGGTCTTTGACAACGAGCTCTCGCCCTCCCAGTCGAGAACGCTGGAGGAGATCATGAACTGCCGCGTTCTGGACCGGAGCGGCCTGATCCTGGACATCTTTGCCGGCCGCGCCCGCACGGCGGAAGGGAAGCTTCAGGTGGAGCTTGCCCAGTATAAATATCTCCTGCCGCGTTTGACCGGCATGTGGGGGCACCTGGTGCGCCAGACCGCGTCGGGCGGCAAAAGCCCCATCGGCACCCGCGGACCGGGTGAGACCCAGCTGGAGACCGACCGGCGGCACGTGCGCGCGCATATGCAGAAGCTGGAGCGTGAGCTGGAGAGCGTCCGGAAGACCCGCGCCACCCAGAGAAGAAGGCGCGAAAAAAACGAGATCCCGGTGGTTGCCATCGTGGGATATACCAACGCGGGGAAATCCACTCTGCTCAACCGGCTGACCGGATCCTCCATCGATGCCAACGACAGGCTTTTCGATACGCTGGACACCTCCACGCGAAGGCTTGTGATCGGGGAGAAGACCGAGGTCGTGATCTCCGATACCGTCGGCTTCATCCGACGGCTTCCCACCCACCTGATCGAGGCCTTCAAGGCCACGCTGGAGGAGCTTTCCTACGCCGACTTGATCCTGCACGTGATCGATATCTCCAATCCCGATTGGATGACCCAGGCGCGCGTGACCGAAAAGCTCTGCGACGAGCTGGCGCCGGAGGGGGTGGAAAGGCTTTTGGTGATGAACAAGGCCGACGCCTGCCCGCCGGAGGATCTTCCGAACGCCGGGATCCTGATCTCGGCGAAGACGGGGGAAGGGATCGACCGGCTCCTGGAGGCCGT
>CACYBP010000087.1 GCA_902772625.1 Oscillospiraceae bacterium | reverse complement strand
CTTTCGCCTCTTCCTCTTCTCCCGCCGCGTCCGCCTTTTCCCGAAGCTTCCGGCGGTAGCGCTCGTTGCGCGAAAGGGGCTTTTCCTCCTCGCTCTCGTCGCCCCGGAGGATCAGGACGAATTCCCCCTTCGGGGAAACCGTCTCGTAAAGAGACTGGGCCTCAAGAAGGGTGGTGTGGATGAATTCCTCGTGGATCTTGGTAAGCTCCCGCGCCAGGACGATCTCCCGGTCGCCGAAGGCCTGATAGAGATCCGAAAGGGTGGTGCGGAGCTTGTGGGGCGCCTCGTAGAAGATCATGGTGCGCCGTTCGCCCGCAAGCGACGCAAGATGCTCCCGGCGGGATTTTTTATTCACCGAGAGGAACCCCTCGAAGCAGAACCGCCCCGAGGGCATGCCCGACGCCGAGAGCGCGGTGATCAGAGCCGAAACGCCGGGGATGGGGGAGACCCTGATCCCCTTTTCCCGGCACAGCGCCGCCAGATCCTCCCCGGGATCGGAGATGGCGGGAGTGCCCGCGTCGCTGACCATGGCGCAGCTCTCGCCCGCAAGGATCCGGGCGGCGATGGTCTCGCCGCGGTCGCGCTTGTTGTGCTCGAAATAGCTGATCAGGGGCTTTTTGATGCCGAAACGGGAAAGCAGGGCGCCGCCCACCCGCGTGTCCTCGCAGGCGACGAAGTCCACCTTGCTCAAAACCTCCACCGCCCGGGGCGTCATGTCCGACAGGTTCCCGATGGGGGTGGTGACCAGATAGAGTGTGTATTTTTCGATTTCCATAGATACCTCACGTGGCTGAATATCGCCCCGAATAGATCTCGCGCATCTCAGGGCTGTCCATGGTCAGAAGCGGCTCGAAGGTCAGGCCGGGGCGCGCACCCTTCCGCCCCTCCAGAAGAGTCAGGAAAGGGGCCTTCCCGGCGTCGTGGGCGACCGGGCGGAGCCTTTTGGGCTCCAGACCCTCGGCCCGCATGGCAAAAAGCGCGTCGCAGAGCCGCTCCGGCCGGTAAACGGCGTAGAACCGCCCGCCGCCGGAAAGCGCAAAGCTCGCGGCGTGGGCCGCGTCCCGGAAGGTGCAGCTTTCGTCCGAGCGGGCGAGCTTTCGCCCGGGCAGGGGGCTTTCCACCCCCGCCGGAAAATAGGGCGGGTTGACGGTGACCAGGTCGAAGCTTCCCGGCGGGAAGGGCAGGGGCTCCCGGAGGTCGCCCTCGATGACTTCGAGAGGGAGAGAGTTGATCCGGGCGTTTTCCCGGGCCGCTTCGGCGGCGGGGGGATAGATCTCGATCCCGGCGGCGTAAGAGATCCCCCGGGCCAGGAGCAGAAGCGCCACGATCCCGTTCCCGGTGCCGAGGTCCAGAAGACGGTCCCGCGCGCGAAGCCGCGCCGACGCGAAATCCGAAAGAAGGATCGCGTCCGCGCCGAACCGTTCCACCCCGTCGGGCTGGAGCACCGTGAGATGAAGCGACGCAAATTCCTCGGTGCGCAAAAGACCGCCTCCTTTCAAAAAAAGCGGAGCCGCGGGAAAACGCGGCTCCGTCGCTTTTTCAGGAATTTTCGATTATTCCTTCGGCTGGGGTGCTTCCACCGGGCAAACGCCGGCGCAGGCGCCGCATTCCACGCAGGTATCCGGATCGATCACGTACTTGCCGTCGCCGGCGGAGATGGCCGAAACGGGGCATTCGCTCTCGCAGGTACCGCAGCTGATGCACTTGTCGGTAATGGTGTATGCCATTGTGTTCAACTCCTTTTCTGAATCCTGATTTTATTGTATCACAGAAATTGAAAAAAGCAACACCCAAATTGCGAAAATCCGTATATTTTCCCTCCCGGCCGTCTACAATGGAAGAGACCGCCCCGGACGCAATCTTTCAAACCGTGAAAAAACGAGAAAACAGGAGAAATCAGGAGAGAACGGGGGATAATCAGACCGGACCGGCTTTCAGAATGCGGAAAGGTCAGGGAAGGTCAAAAGACAAGTTTGAAATTTGACCTTTCCTGACCTATAATAAAAGCATCCCGGGAGGGGAAGAAAAGAGCTTCCTCCGGGAAGGAAAGGGGATGGTGTTCATGGGCGTATCGGATAATATCGCAGCCTTTATTCTCTCCCGGCTCTATGAAAACGACGGCGCGGCCGAGTTTTCCCGGGGCGAGATCGCGCGGACCTTCGCCTGTGTGCCCAGCCAGATCAATTACGTCCTGGCCACCCGGTTTTCCCCGGAGCACGGGTATCAGGTGGAAAGCCGCCGGGGCGGCGGCGGATACATCCGCATCCGCAGGGTCGGCCTTTCGGGCAAGACCCTTCTGATGCACGTCATCAACGGCGTGGGCTCCGCCATCGATCCCGCGTCGGCCCGGGCGATCCTTTCCAACCTCGTGGAATCCGAAAGCCTGGAAAGGAAAGAGGCGATCCTGATCCTTGCGGCCCTTTCCCCGGCGGCGCTTGCCGAGGCACCGTCCGAAAAACGCGACGCGCTGCGCGCCGCCATCCTGAAGCAATGTCTTCTCAGACTGATATAAACGAAAAGGAGGAAACGCATCATGTGTGACAAATGCGGAAAAAGACCGGCGACCACCATCATCCGGAAAAATATCAACGGGAAATACAGCGAATACGCCCTCTGCGCCGAGTGCGCGGCGGAGGAACAGATCTTCAGCGACTTCCGGGAGCTGGTCCCGGCGTTCTTCTCCCTGCCTGAATGGGAGGGCGCGCGGGAGACGGTCTGCCCCTTCTGCGGCGCCACCGCGAGAGAGGTGAGGCGCACCGGCCGCGCGGGCTGCGCCCAGTGCTACAAGACCTTTGATTACCTGTTCGATCCCTATATCGAAAGGATCCACGGGGACGTGAACCACGCGGGCACCGTGCCGGCCTCGGCCGACGAGGAGATCACCCGCCGCAAGAGGATCCGCGAGCTGCGGGAAGAACTCCGGGAAGCGGTGGAAAAAGAGGAATACGAAAAGGCCGCGACCCTGAGAGACGAGCTGCGCGCCCTGGAAAAGAAAGAAAACGAAGCGAAGGAGGCCGAATGATCATGAGCGAGACCTATCGGGACATCGCGGTGGAAAGCCGCGTCAGGCTTTCCCGCAATCTGAAAAACTACCCCTTCCCCGCGCGCCTCGGCGCAAAACGGGCGGAGGAGATCGTGGAAAAACTCAAAGTCAAGGCGGAAAAAGAGGGCCTTGCCGTCCGCGTCTATCGCGATCAGGACAAAGAAGAACTGCGCGCCCTGGCTGAAGAAGAGATCGGCTCGGCCGATTTCACCGCCTCCAAGCTGCCCCGGGCGCTTTTCACCGGGAGCGACACCGTGGTGATGGTCAACGAGGCCGATCACGTCCGGATCCAGGCCGTCACGGAGGGGCTTTCCCTGGAGGAAAGCTACGAAAAGGCGAAGAAGCTCGACGCGGCGATCCTCGGGGACGAGGAGATCGCCTTTGACGAACGGCTCGGCTACGTGACCTCCAGCCCCACCGGCCTCGGCACCGCCCTCCGGGCCAGCGTCACCCTGCACCTGCCGGCGCTGGGCGAAAGCGGCCGGATCGACCGGGTCATGCTGGACGCCGACCGGCTGGGCGTGATCATCCGCGGCTATCTCGGCGAGGGAAGCAGCGCCATGGGCGGGCTTTATACCGTCACCAACCGCACGACGCTGGGCATCTCCGAGGAGGAGATCCTGAAGCGGATCGGCGAGGTGGCCCAGAAGCTCATCGAAAAGGAGCGGGAGCTGCGCGCCAAGGGGCTTTCCCAGAACGAGATCCGCCTGACCGACCGGGTACGCCGCGCCGCAGCCATCCTGAAAAACGCCTACGCCATCGGCTACAACGAGACGATGCTCCTGCTTTCGGATTACCGCATGGGCGTGTCGCTGGGCCTGGTGGAGGGCGACTACGGGAAGATGAACGGCCTGATCCGCGCCGTGCAGCCCTCGGTGATCTGGAACGGCAGCGCGGAAAAGACCGAGCTTGCCCGGGAGCATCACCGCGCCGAGGTGGTCACCGCCGCTCTGGCGTAAAAAGACCGGGAAACCGGCATACACCGAAGAGGGGGGACGCTTGCCGTCCCCCTCGTTTTCCCCCGGACGGGGGAAAGGCCCCAGGAAGCGATCCCCGGGGCCTTTGATTTTTCCAGGAGGGGAGAGGGAAAAGATCGAAAAAAAGAGCCGTTTCAGCGCCGGGGCCGCCCGCGCTCTGGAGGAGGCCTACGCCTCGGCCGACAGGATGGGACACGGTCTGATCGGAAGCGAGCATCTTCTGATCGGGCTCTTCCGGGAAAAGGACGGGGAAGCCTCTCCGGAGGCAAGGCGGCTGGAGGAAGAGACCGCGAAGCTTCTCGGCCGGGGAGAGGCCTGGCTTCTGCCCCGGGGACTGACCCCGGCGGCGAAGCGGATCCTCCGGCTTTCGGCGATGGAGGCCGGGGAAAGGGAGATCGGGACCGGGGAGCTTTTCTCGGCCATCCGGCGGGAGGGGCAGAACGCCGCCTGCCGTTATCTCCGGGAGCGGGAAAGAGTGTGTGAGAACGCAAAGGAAAGGAACGAAGACCGTCCGGGGCCGCGGGCCGAAAGACGCGCCCTGCCACAAAGCGTCGCGCGGTACGGCGCCGATCTGACTTCTCTTTATGAAATGGGAAAGCTTATGCCGGTGACCGGCCGGGACAAGGAGATCAGAGAGGTGATGAGGATCCTTGCGCGCCGCACCAAAAACCACCCGGTGCTTCTTGGGGAGCCGGGCGTGGGAAAGACCGCCGTGGCGGAAAAGCTCGCGGCGATGCTTTCCGAGGGGAAGACGCCGCCGGTTCTTTCGGGCAAGCGTCTTTTTGCCCTCGATCCCGCCGCGCTTTTGGCGGGAACGAAATACCGGGGCGAACTGGAGGAGCGGATGGAGACCCTTTTGCGGGAGATCGAGGCCCGGGACGATCTGATCCTGTTTTTTGACGAGATGCACGTCATGTCCGGCGCGGGCGGCGCCGAGGGGGCGATCTCGCTTTCGGAGCTTCTGAAGCCGGCGCTTTCCCGGGGAAATCTCTTTTTTCTCGGGGCGGACACCCCGGAGGAATACCGGAAGGCCATCGAAAAGGACCCGGCTCTGGCCCGCCGGTTTTCCCCGGTGGAGGTCCGGGAGCCCGACAGGAGAGAGACGGAGGCGATCCTTCGCGGCCTGATCCCGGTCCTGGAGGAACACCACGGCGTGCGCTTCCGGGAGGAGGCGGTCCCGGCCGCCGTCGAGCTTGCGGAGCGGTATCTCCCCGACCGGTATTTCCCGGACAAGGCCCTGGATCTTCTGGATGAGGCGGCCGGCGAAGCGCGCCTTCAATCTTCCGGACACGGCGCGCCTTCCGCGCTTTGGAAAGAGCGGGAGAGAGCCCTGGAAAAGGGGGATTACGTCGGCGCGGGACGCCTCCGGGAAAGGCTCCTTGCAGAGGAAAAGAGCGGGGATCGACGTCTCCCGCCGCCCGGGATCGGGAAGGAGGAGCTGGAAAGGCTGCTTTCCGAAAAGACCGGGATCCCCCTTCTGCATCTGAAAAGCGGAGAGGAAGAGAAGCTTCTTTCTCTGGAGAAAAGCCTGAAAACCCGCGTGATCGGACAGGAGGCGGCGGTGGACGCCCTCTGCCGGGCGCTTCGCAGAAACCGCGCGGGACTCCGCGCGCCGGGAAGGCCGGTGGGCTCCTT
>CACYBP010000086.1 GCA_902772625.1 Oscillospiraceae bacterium | reverse complement strand
GTCGTCCACATGGGATCCCGGTCGTCGTCGGCGGTCTTCATCATCTCATACTCCCAATCCAGGATCAGCTTCGAGCCGTAGGCCGTAAGCTCGGGATGCTCTTTGGCGATGTTGGTCGTCTCGTGCGGATCGGCCTCGAGATCGAAGAGCATTTCCTCGTCAAACATATGATACCCGGTATGCGGGCTTCTGATATAAAGATACTTATCCCAGCGTGCCGATCTCTGAAGCACGTGGGCGCACTGGCCGACGATGACGTGATCCCTGCCGACGTCCTTGCCGTCCAGGGCTTCGGCGTAGCTTTCACCGTCCCAGCGCGGGCTTTTCTCCACCCCGAGGAGGTCGGCCACCGTCGGGGCAAGATCGATATTCTGATGGAAGGCGGAGTTCCGGATCCCCCCGGGCTTCCCCGGCCATCTGACGATCATGGGAATGCGGCAGGTGATCTCGTCGGCGGTTCCGTGTTCAGCGTAGATGCCGAGCTCGCCGAGATTCTCCCCGTGATCGGAGGTGATGATGATCGCGGTGTCCTCGTAGATGCCCTTGCTCTTCAAAAGATCCAGAAGGACGCGGACGTTGTCGTCGGTATAGCGCACGCCGGTGTCGTAATTGTCGATGAAGCGCTTCATCTCCTCCATGGTGAGGACTGAACCGGGATGGCGCGGAAGGGCGGGATTGGACTTGTCGTCCCACATGTTGATCTCTCTGGCAGAATGCGGTCCGACGTGTTCAAGATGTGTTTTGAAGATCTCGGGAGTGATCCAGGGATCGGCGAGAGGCACGTTCTCAAAGGGATTCCCGTAGCTTTCCGGCGTCCGGTAAGGCGTGTGCGGGTCCCAGTAATGCACGTGGAGAAGCCAGTTGTCCTTATCCGCGTGGCGTTCGATCCAGTCGGTCGCCGCGGAGGTGACCGCATCGGCGATCTCGTTGCCGCTCTTGCCGAGATTATATGTCTCGTCAAAGCCCGCGTTGAACCACCAGGCGGAGTGTCTTTCGGCAAAGGAGGAGACCGAAGCGGTCCTCCATCCCGCCTTTTTGAAGGTGAAAAACAGGCTGGACAGGCTGAAATCGTCCTTGAAGCCGCGGGTATAGCCCTGAAGCTTCATATCCGCGGAGGTGCCGCCGTGGCCGACGACGCCGTTGTGGATGCCGTAACGGCCGCTGACCAGCGCCGCCCGGGCGGGAAGGCAGGGGGCGTTGGGCGTATAGTACCGGTCGAAGACGCAGGCGTCGCGCGCCACCTCGTCCATGGCCGGCGTGGTTTCCCGGCCGTAGCCGTAGCAGCCCATGTGATCGGCCCGAAGCGTATCGATGTCAACGAACAGAAGCCTCATAAAACGTTCCTCGCTTTCTGCGGGAAAGACCCGCTCAATAAATGGACTTAATAGAGGAAAGAATAAAGCCCGATGGCCGCGCTGACAGCCAGGTTATAGGAATCCACGTCTCCGCTCATGGGGATGCGGACGCTCTGCCCCGCCTTCTGAAAGAACGGAGGCAGTCCCGCGGCCTCGTTGCCGAAGACCAGAGAGAAATCCCCCTCCGGCTTCGGGATCTCGCCGAGAAGGCGCGACCCCTCCAGCATGAAGGGATAGAGCGCACGGTCCGGATAGCGCGACCGGTATTCCTCAAAGCTTTCGAACACCGCTGTTTTTACCCGGAACAGAGCTCCCATGGAGGCCCGCACGGTGCGCGGATCGTATAGATCGGCGCAGGGCGCGATCAGAGCCGCGTCGATCCCGCCGAGCCCTGCCGCCGTGCGGAGTATCGTGCCGACGTTTCCCATATCCGAGGGATTCACCAGCACCGCGTGGCACCGGGAGGTGAGACGGGCGTTTTTCCCCTTCCGGAAAACGCCCACCACGTAGACGTTTCCCTTTCCGCTGACCCGCTCCACGCTTTTCCGGTCGGCAAAGCAGGGGATCCCCCGCGCCTCGGCCGCCCTCTTCAGCTCCGCGTCTCCGGTATAGTCCGGGGAATAAAGGATCCTTTCGCATCGTTCGGGCGCGGCCTTCAGAAGCTCCCAGGTGGGAAAGGAGCCGAGCGTATAGGAAACGGGGTCTTCTTTTTTGTATTTCTTCAGGACTTCCGTTTCAGCCCCTCCTCTCACCGGTCACTGTTACTTTATATTTTACCACAAATTTTCACCGGAGGGAAGACGTACCGCGGTTATCTTTTCTGTTTTTTTGGGGATATCCGTTCTTCTGAGATTGCATCCCGCGCCGGATTGTGATATGATAGAAGGAGAGATTTTACAAAAACAAGGAAAGCAGGCGATTTCTACCATGAGAAGAGACGGAAAGCGCGTCAAAAGCGACGACCCCATCTACGCAGTCGTTCCCTATATCATGCCTCACCGTTACGACGCCATGAACATGATCACCCTGGATATCCCCATCGAGCCGATCCAGTCTTATCGTGCCGCACGCCGCCGGGAGGGCAAGGTGATCAGCAGCATGGGCGTGCTTCTGGCGGCTTGGCTTCGCACCGCGCGGGAATTCCCTCTGCTGAACCGCTTCATCGCCAACAAAAAGATCTATCAGAGAAACGAGTACTGTGTGGGGCTGGTGGTCCTGAAGGCCGGTCAGGACGACGGCACCATGAACAAGATCTTCTTTGATCCCGACGACAATATCTTCCAGGTGCAGGAAAAGATCGACGCCTACGTCACCCAGAACCGCAAGCCCGCCGAAAAGAACAGCACCGACAAGGTCGTGAAATTTCTTCTTTCGGTGCCGGGACTGGTCAACTTCGGGGTCGGCGTCCTGCGCTTTGCCGATAAACACGGTCTTCTTCCCAAAAAGCTGATCGACGCCTCCCCCTTCCACGTCAGCCTCTGCGTCTCCAACCTCGCCAGCATCCGCACCAACCACATTTATCATCACACCTACGATTTCGGCACCACCTCCCTCTTTATCACCATGGGCAATCTGCGGGAGGTCGCCTTCCGGGAAAAGGGCGGCGAGATCGTTTTCAAGCGGTGTCTGCCGCTGGGACTTGTGATGGACGAGCGGATCTGCTCCGGTCACTATTTCGCTCTGGCCTTCGAGCGGATGAAGGAGTATTTCAGCAATCCCGCTCTTCTGGAGCTTCCCTATGCGGAAAAGGCCTGATGTTTTCTCCGCCGCCGGATGAGTCCGTTTAGCGCGGACACTTGTCCGCTCCATGTGGTATTTCCCCAATTTCGACCTCTGCGCCTTCAAATCTTCTTTCATTTTCACGATTGACGAATTTTCAGCCCCTGTGTATAATAAGTAAAAAGGTAACCGGTGCCGAAAAACCGGCGGATCCGAAAGGGTCAGAAAGGCAGAATTATGAGCTACGGTCGCGTGTATAACTTTTCTGCGGGTCCTTCGATGCTCCCGGAAGCGGTTTTGGAAAGAGCAGCCGCGGAGATGCTGAATTATAACGGATCCGGTATGTCGGTGATGGAAATGAGTCACCGCTCCAAGGTCTACGAAAGCATCATCGAAGGCGCCGAAGAAAAGCTGCGCAAGGTGATGCACATCCCTTCGAATTATAAAGTACTGTTCCTGCAGGGCGGCGCCACCGGTCAGTTCGCGGCGATCCCGATGAACCTGATGGTCAACTCGAAGAAGGCGGACTACGTCCTGACCGGCCAGTTCTCCACCAAGGCCTCCAAGGAAGCCGCCAAATACGGCGAGGTGCACGTCGCCGCCTCCTCCAAGGACAAGACCTTCTCTTATATTCCGCG
>CACYBP010000085.1 GCA_902772625.1 Oscillospiraceae bacterium | reverse complement strand
CGGATCGGGATTGACCAGGGTCACGTGGATCTCGCCGTTTTCATTCCGGGAGGCCGAAACCGAAAGGTCGGGGATCCCGGCCTCGCCCGATCCGATCCCGCGTTCTTCGTATTCCACCGGAAGGAGCAGGGCGTCCTGATGCGCCTTATAGAGATCGAAGACGTGATAGGTCGGGGTCAGAAGCATCTTCTTCCCCTCGGTCAGGATCACAGCCTGCAGGACGTTGACCATCTGGGCGATGTTGGCCATGACCACCCGGTCGCTGTGCCGGTTGAAGATATTCAGGGTCAGGGCCGCCGCCAGGGCGTCCCGGATCGTGTTCTGCTGATAGAGGAAGCCGGGGTTGGTGCCGGGCTCCACGTCGTACCAGGTGCCCCATTCGTCCACCAGAAGGCCCACGCGGGCCTCGGGATCGTACTTGTCCATCACGGCGGTGTGCCGCCTGATCAGCTCCTCCATCTTCAGGGCACGGGCAAGGGTGTCGAAATAGATCTCCTCCGAGAATTCGGTGGCCGATCCCTTTCTGCCCCAGTCGCCCGAGGGCACCGTATAATAGTGCAGGGCGATCCCGTCGGCGAACCTTCCGGCGATGGCCATCACCTTGTCGGTCCAGTCGTAGTCGTCCCCCGAGGGACCGCAGGCGATCTTAAAGAGCCTGTTCCCGCCGAAATTCCGGAGGTAGGTCTGATAGCGTCTGAACTGATCGGCGTAGAACTCGGGCCGCATGTTGCCGCCGCAGCCCCAGTTTTCGTTGCCCACCGCGAAGTATTTCACGTGCCAGGGCTCCTCGCGGCCGTTTTCCCGTCTCCATTCGGCCATGGGCGACACGCCGTCGAAGGTCATGTATTCCACCCACTCGCTCATCTCCTGCACGGTGCCGGAGCCGAGGTTGCCGTTGATATAGGGCTCGCACCCCACCTGGCGGCAGAATTCCAGAAATTCGTGGGTGCCGAAGGAGTTGTCCTCCACCACCCCGCCCCAGTGGGTATTGACCATTCTTTTGCGTTTTTCCTTCGGCCCCACGCCGTCCTTCCAGTGGTATTCGTCGGCGAAGCAGCCCCCCGGCCACCGGAGCACCGGCACCCGGATCTTCTTCAGGGCCTCCACCACGTCGGTGCGCATGCCGTTGACGTTCGGGATCGGGGAATCCTCTCCCACGTAGATCCCCTGGTAGATGCACCGGCCGAGATGCTCTGAAAAATGGCCGTAGATATTCCTGTTGATGCGGTTCTTTTCCGCTTTCGTATCGATGACGACTTTTTTCACGGGATCGCTCCTTTCCTGCGAAAAAGCGGCTCCGCCTCCGAAAAGGCGAAGCCGCTGTATTTTATTTCACGTAGCTTCCGTCCAGGGACAGGGTCACGTTTTCGCCGGGCTCCTTCCGGCGGGAGTTCTTTCTCTTCTCGTTCAGAAGAGCGTTGAACCTCTCCTCGTCCAGGGGGAGCGTGACCTTCTCGCCGGTCCAGCCGGACAGATACATCCCGTTGCAGAGCGTCAGGCCGTTGATGCCCTCCACGCCGGGGGAAGCCAGCGGCGTGCCGAACTTGATGGCGTTGACCCAGTCGTTCATGATGCCCACGTGCTGGTCGTTGTCGCCCGAGACCGGGATCTCCACGGTCTCAAACTTCGGCGAGCCGAAGCCGCCCTTGTAGGTCTTCGTGAATTCCTGCTCGCTCATCTCGTTTTTGTCGAAGAGGATCCTGTCGTTTTCCATGATGACCCGGCCCAGATCGCAGTTGATCTCCAGCCGGTCGGTGCCCGGGGTCAGGCCGGTGGAGGTGATGAAGGTGCCCACCATGCCGTTGTCGTATTCCATGACGGCGGTGACGTCGTCCTCCACCTCGATATCGTGATACTTGCCGAAGGCCAGGGTGCACCAGATGGATTTCGGCATGCCGAAGAACCACTGCCACAGGTCGAGGTTGTGCGGGCACTGATTCATCAGAACGCCGCCGCCCTCGCCGGACCAGGTGGCGCGCCAGTCGCCCGAGTCGTAATAGCTCTGGCTCCGGTACCAGGAGGTGATGATCCAGGTGGCCCGGCGGATCCCGCCGAAGGTGCCCTTGTCGATCTCGCGCTTCAGGGTCTGGGTCACGGCGCGTTTTCTCTGGTTGAACATGATGCCGAAGACCAGGCCGCTCTTTTCGGCGGCTTCGTTCATCTCCCGGACGGCGGAGGTATAGACGCCCGCCGGCTTTTCGGACAGAACGTGGACGCCCTTGGCAAAGGCCTTTTTCGCGAAGACCGGATGGAGATAATGCGGCACCGCGATGACGATGGCGTCGATCTCGCCGCTTCCGATCATTTCATCCACGTCGGTGTAGGTCAGAAGATCCTCTCCGATCTTCTCCTTCGCCCAGGCGAGCCGGTCGGGCTTCAGGTCGCAGACCGCGCGCAGAACGCCGTTTTCGATCTTTCCCGCGGCGTAGTTCTCCACATGTCCGCTGCCCATGTTGCCGATCCCGACGATGCCGACACGTACCTTTTCCATAGCTTGCTCCCTCTCTTTTCTCAAGTCTTGTGATTGCAGTTCTTCTATGCGGAGGCGCGCCGCCTGCGGCGTCCTCCCGTTTTTCCCATTTTATCACGCGCGGGGCGGGACTTCAATCCTTTTCTTTGATCCTGTCCCAGTAAACCTTGGCGGCCTGCTCGTTTTTGTTGTCGCCGTATTCGTAATAGACCCGGTCCTTTATGCGGTCGGGCAGGTACTGCTGTTTCACGTAATGGTTCGGATAATCGTGGGGATATTTATACCCCTGCTCCCGCTCAAAGCCCGCGCCGTCGGCGTGGACGTTCTGAAGCTCGCGCGGGAAGGGGCCGGTCTCCCCCGCCGCCACGTCGGCCATGGCCTTGTCGATGGCAAGCACCACCGAATTGGATTTCGGCGCGGTGGCCAGAAGGATTACCGCCTCGGCCAGAGGAAGCTTCGCCTCCGGAAGGCCGAGCTGCAGAGCCGTGTCCACCGCCGCCTTCACGATGGGAAGCGCCTGGGGATAGGCAAGGCCGATATCCTCCGAGGCGGAGCAGAGGATCCGTCTGCACGCGCCGATCAGATCTCCCGCCTGAAGGAGCCGCGCCAGATAATGGAGCGCCGCGTCGGGATCCGATCCCCGGAGCGATTTCATCAGGGCCGACACCGAATCGAAATGCTCGTCGCCCTCCCGGTCGTAGTGCATGGCGCTCTTCTGCGCCACCTCCGCGGCCTCCTCCGGGGTGAGAAAGAGCTTTTTCCCCTCTCTTCTCCCGGCGGCGAAGAGCACCTCCACCGCGTTGATGGATTTCCGCACGTCCCCGCCGCAGGCGGCGGCGATCTTCAGGGGCACGCCCTCCCCGATCACCGGCTCCAGGCCCTCCCGGTCTGCCGCGATGCGGATCGCCCGCTCCACCGCTGGCACGAGAGAGGCCGGCGGGACCTGCTTGAATTCAAAGATCGTGCTGCGGGAAAGAAGCGCGTTGTAGACGTAGAAATAGGGATTCTCGGTGGTGGAGGCGATCAGGGTGATCCGGCCGTCCTCGATGAATTCCAGAAGGCTCTGCTGCTGTTTTTTGTTGAAATACTGGATCTCGTCCAGATAGAGAAGCACGCCCTTCGCGGTGAGCATGGTGTCCAGCTCCGCAATGATCGCCTTGATATCGGCGATCCCGGCGGTGGTAGCGTTCAGCTTTCTGAGGGTCCGGTTGGTCTTTTCCGCGATGATATTGGCCACGGTGGTCTTGCCGGTGCCGGAGGGGCCGTAGAAGATCATGTTGGGGATCACGCCGCTCTCGATCACCCGGCGCAGGAGGCCGTTTTTGCCGAGGATATGCTCCTGGCCCACCACCTCGTCCAGGGTCTTCGGCCGGATCAGGTCGGCCAGAGGCCGGTATACCGCGCCGTTTTCCATGCTGCCTTCTCCCTTCCCCGCGCGTCAGAGCCTGTTTGCAAGCTCTCTGAAAAGATTGCCTCTCTCCTCGAAGTTTTTGAACATATCAAAAGAAGCGCTGGCCGGAGAGAGCAGGACGACCTTGCTTCCGGTCTCGTGCGCAAGCTTCGTCGCCTTCTCCACCGCGTCGGCCATGTCGGAGGCAAAGACGCGTTTTACCTCGCTTCCGATGGCGGCGTCGATCTTTGCCGCCGTGGCGCCCATCAGGACCACCGCCGCGCAGTGCTCGTTCACCGGATCGTGAAGCGGGGCGTAATCCAGGTGCTTGTCGTATCCGCCCATGATGGCGACGATCTTTTCTTTGAAGACCGAAAGCGCCGCGTTGGTGCGGGTGGGGCTGGAGTCGATGGAGCTGTTGATATACCGGACGCCGTCTTTTTCGCGCACCAGCTCCAGCCGGTGCACCACGCCCCCGAAGGTCTCGGCCACCGGGGCGACGGCCTCCTTTCCGACGTAGTGCCTCGTGGCCGCGATGGCGGCCATGTAATTGGCGATATTGTGCCTTCCGGGAAGCAGGATCTGCCCGGCCCGGAGGATCTCCTCGCCGTCGGCGCGGATCACGCCGTCTTCGTCCAGATACACGCTGCCGTTCCCGATCCCCTTGCCGAGAAGCGAGAAACCCGCGCGCTCGACGCCCGGGGCCGCCTCGAAGTCCCTCGTGACGTCGTTATCCAGATTGACCACCAGCCGGTCGCCCGGGATCTGATGGAGGAAGATATTCTTTTTGGCCTCCACGTACTCTTCCATATCCTTGTGGATATCCAGATGGTTGGGGGTCACGTTGGTGACCACCGCCACGTGGGGGGATCTTTTCATGGTCATAAGCTGGAAGCTTGACAGCTCCATCACGGCCACGTCCTCCGCCTTCATGCCGGGCACGAGGGGAAGAAGAGGCGTGCCGATGTTGCCGCCGAGGTGCGCCCGGTATCCCGCCCCGGCGAGAAGCTTGGAGATCAGGGTCGTGGTGGTGCTTTTCCCGTCCGAGCCGGTGATGCCGATGATGGGACAGGGAGCGACCTCGAAGAAGGCCTCGGCCTCCGAGGTGAGCCGGTCGCTCCTTCCCTCGAAAAAGCGGGGATGGATGCCCGGGGAGCGGAAGATCACGTCGCCCTCGGCTCTTTCCAGATACTTTTCCCCCGACACGAAGGTCACGCCGTTTTTCGCGGCGGCCAGCGCCTCGGGTCCCAGCTCGCCCACGGTCTTTTTGTCGAACACCGTGACTCTGGCCCCGTGCTCCAGAAGGAAGGGGAGGAGAGGGCGGTTGGACACGCCGAAGCCCACCACCGCCACGCTCTTATCGCGCATCGCCTCAAAAAAGGCATTGAAATCGGTCATTTCTTTCCGTACCTCCGGGTGATCTCCACCATTTTGTCCCAGCATTTGTCCATATCCGCCACCATCTTGAACTGGGTGCGGGCGCG
>CACYBP010000084.1 GCA_902772625.1 Oscillospiraceae bacterium | reverse complement strand
GTCTTCGTCTTCGACACCGAGGTGTATTCCAACACCGGCGGACAGGCCTCCAAGGCCTCCAACATCGGCCAGGTGGCGCAGTTCGCCGCGGCCGGCAAGGAGATCAAGAAGAAGAGCCTGGCCGAGATCGCCATGAGCTACGGTTACATCTACGTGGCGCAGGTGGCCATGGGCGCCAACCCGGCCCAGACCATCAAGGCCATCGCCGAAGCCGAAGCTTACCACGGCCCGTCCATCATCATCGGCTACGCCCCCTGCGAAATGCACTCCATCAAGGGCGGCATGGTCAACTGCCAGGCCGAGATGAAGAAGGCGGTCGCCTGCGGTTACTGGAACCTCTTCCGCTTCAACCCCGCGGCCGAAGCCGGCAAGAAGTTCGTCCTCGATTCCAAGGCCCCGGCGGGCGGATATCAGGAATTCCTGATGAACGAAGCCCGTTACAGCCGCCTGACCCGCGAGTTCCCGGAGCGCGCCACCGTGCTCTTCGAGCGCAACGAGAAGGCCGCCATGGAGCGCTGGGAGCATCTGAACCGTCTGGTGAAGATGTACGCCGAGGAGTAATCCCCGAAGGCATTTCCCGAAAGCATAAGAAGCCGGTGCGATTTCGCACCGGCTTCTTTTTTGGCCCGCGGTCTTCCGGGACCGCGACTCTTCGGGATCCTGTCAAAGCCTTCCCCCTTGGGGGAAAGTGTCGCGGCCGTGCGGCCGTGACGGATGAGGGGAATACCTTTGTTCTCCATAACGAAGGACACCGTCTCCGCGGCGGAGAAAGACGCGCTTCCTTCGGGGCTTCTGCGGCGGGGAAAAAAGATCCGGCGGCGGAAAGGATCCGCCGCCGGGGTTTTTGTGTACGGAACGTGCTTTGCTCGGGGATAGATCTCAGGTTTCTCTGCGGCCGCGGCAGGGGCGGCTCCGTTCGTTCTCCGAGATCCCGCAAGCGTGATCCCCCTTTATCTCCGTGGTAAGAGATGCGCTTCGGTCATCCCGCCGCGGTCCCGGGAGAGGGAGAGGTCAGGCGATAAGGTCGCTTTCCCGGAACTGGAGGCTGTAGAGGGTGGCGTAGGTGCCGCCGAGGGCCATCAGCTCCTCGTGGGTGCCCTCCTCGGTGATCCGGCCTTCGGACACCACCACGATGCGGTCGGCGTTTTTCACGGTGGAGAGCCTGTGGGCCACCACCAGGGTCGTCCGGCCCTTGCACAGCTCGTCCAGGGCGTTCTGGATCAGGATCTCGGTGGTGTTGTCCAAGGCGCTGGTCGCCTCGACCAGGATCAGGATCGCGGGGTCCTTCAGAAAGACCCGGGCGATGGAAAGGCGCTGCTTCTGTCCGCCCGAAAGCTTCACCCCGCGTTCGCCGATGCGGGTGTCGTAGCCCAGGGGGAGGGTGGCGACGTATTCGTCGATGTTGGCGCGCTTCGCCGCGAGGAGCATTTCCTCCCGCGTGGCGTCGGGACGGCCGTACATGATGTTTTCGCCGATGGTGCCGTCGAAGAGGAAAACGTCCTGCTGGACGATGCCGATGCTCTTCCGGAGCGAGTCCAGGGTCAGGCCGTTGATATCCTGCCCGTCGATGGTGAGAAGGCCCGAATCGTACCGGTAAAACCGCGGGATCAGATGGCAGAGCGTCGTCTTGCCGCCGCCGGAGGGACCCACCAGGGCCACCTTCTGCCCCTTTTTGATGGAGAGGGTGATGTCCCGCACCACTTCCTTCGATTCGTCGTAGGAGAAGGAGACGTGGTCGAAGGCCACCTCGCCCGAAACGTTTTCCAGAGGATGCGCGTCGGGGGCTTCGATCTCGGGCTCCTCGTCCATGATCTCCAGAAAGCGCTGGAAGCCGGTGACGCCGTTCTGGTACTGCTCCACGAAGTTGATCAGGGTCATCACCGGCCCGATGAACAGGTTGACCGATACCACGAAGGCCGAATAGTCGCCGAAGGAGATACGGCCGTTATATAAGAAGATGCCCCCCGCGATCAGGACGATGACGTTGAAAATATCGGTGATGAAGGCGGTGGAGGAATGAAACTGTGCCATGGCCCGGTAGGATTTGCGCCGCGCCTCCACGAAGGAGGAGTTGCCGGCTTCAAACTTGCGGGATTCCTCGGCGGTGTTGGTGAAGGCCTTGGTGACCCGGATGCCCGAGATGCTGCTTTCCACGGCGCTGTTGATCACGGCAAGGCTCTTGCGGGTCTCCATGAAGGCGGCGCGCATCTTGGCGCTCAGAGTCTTGGCCACCACCAGAAGCAGGGGCACGCAGGTGAAGATGATCAGGGTCAGGGCCCAGTCGATGGTGCAGAGATAGCTGAAGGCGCCGACGATCATCACGCCGCTGATGAAGAAATTCTCCGGCCCGTGGTGCGCGAGCTCCGAAATATCCATCAGGTCGTTGGTCATGCGGGACATGATCTTGCCGGTCTCGTGATTGTCGAAATAGGAGTAGGGCAGGGTCTCCAGCTTCCGGAACATGTCGGTGCGCATCTGGGCCTGCATGCCCACGCCGATCAT
>CACYBP010000083.1 GCA_902772625.1 Oscillospiraceae bacterium | reverse complement strand
GCCGAGGTATGCTCCCGGATCCTGGTGATGAACCGGTCGCATCTGGTGATGGACGGTCTTCCCGAGGATATCTTTGCCCGGGCGGACGAATTAAAGGAAATGGGGCTTGCCCTGCCGGAGATCACCGAGATCTTCTCCTATCTCGCTTCGCGCGGGGTCTTCTTTGAAAAGCCGGTCTACACCCGGGGCTACGCGGTGCGCAAGCTTCTGGAACGCTTCGGAAAGGAGGCGGGGACGCTTTGAATACCAGCATCACCATCGGGCAGTATATTCCCCTTTCCTCCCCGATCCACCGGCTTGACGCCCGGTTCAAGCTGGCCCTGACCCTTCTCTATATCGTCACGGTCTTTTTTGCCCAGAACGTCCTGACCTACGTGATGGTCTTTCTGTATCTTGCCCTCGCGGTGATCCTTTCCAGGATCCGCGTTTCCATGATCCTGAAGGCCCTGAAGCCCCTGACCCTGGTCTTGATCTTTACGGTCCTGATCAACGTTTTTTACGCCCGGGGCGAGGTGATCTGGCAATGGTGGATCTTCAAGATCGCCTGGGAAGGCATCTTTATTGCATTGAAAATGTCGATCCGCATCATCCTATTGGTGGCGGGATCGTCGCTTCTGACCTATACAACCTCGCCGATCATGCTCACCGACGCCATTGAGGCGCTGCTGTCTCCCCTGAAGCTCTTCCGGGTCCCGGTGAACGAGCTTGCCATGATGATGAGCATCGCCCTCCGGTTCATCCCCACCCTGACCGAGGAGACCGCCAAGATCATGAACGCCCAGAAGGCCCGCGGCGCCGATTTTGAGACCGGCGGCCTCATCAAGCGCGCCAAGGCCCTGATTCCCATCCTCGTGCCCCTGTTCGTCAGCGCCTTCCGGCGCGCCGACGAGCTGGCCATGGCGATGGAAAGCCGCGCGTACACCGGCGGGAACGGCCGTACCCGGCTGAAGCCTCTGAAGGCGCGGCCGTCGGATATCCTGATCTTCATCGGATCTCTCCTCTATTTCGTCGCCTGCGCCGTGCTCGGCGTAATGGGGTTCTGACGATGGAAAACGATTTGCGGAATCTTGCCCTTTTGCTCCGGTACGACGGAACCAATTACCACGGATGGCAGTCTCAGAAGAACGGAACCACGGTGCAGGAGGCCGTTTCCCTTGCGATCCTCCGGCTGACCGGCGAAAAGCCGCTTCCCGAGCTTCACGGCGTCGGCCGCACCGACGCAGGGGTGCACGCGCTGAATTACGTGGCGAATTTTCACACTTCCTCCGGGATCCCCGCCGACCGCTTTCCCTACGCCCTCCGGCCTTATCTTCCCGGGGATATCGCGGTGATGGCCGCTTCCGACGTCGCCCCTGATTTTCACGCAAGATACTCCTGTCTGGAGAAAACCTACTGCTATAAGCTCTATGCGGGCCGCATCCCCGATCCTTTTTTGAAGAATCGAGCCTATTTTACCCCTTTTTATCCCGATCTCGGGCGGATGAAGGAAGCCGCGGCCTTTCTGCCCGGCACCCGCGATTTCCGGGCGTTCCGTGCCTCGAACTACACGGCGAAGGGTTCGGTGCGCACCGTCACGCGTCTGGACGTGGAGGAAACCGAACCGGGACACTTCACCGTGACGGTATCGGCCGACGGATTTCTTTACAACATGGTCCGCATCATCGCGGGCACGCTCTTTTACGCGGGGATCGGCAAGCTCGAGCCCCTCGACGTGAAGCGTATTCTGGAAAACGGGAACCGGCCCGACGCCGGGATCACCCTTCCTCCCCACGGACTCTACCTTCTTTCCGCCCGGTATCCGGCGGGAAGCTTTTCCGGAGGTGACGAAGCCTTTGATCCGAAAGTTTAAAAAGCAGGAAGAGAATCCCGATATCGATATTCCCCTGTCCCAGGACGGGGGCGAAAGCGACCCCCATGCCCTGAGCGAAAGTGAAAAGCGGGCCCGCAAGGCGCGTATCAAGAGCTTTTTCACCGCCTTTCTGGTGGCCTTCATCCTGCTGGGCGCCGTGGTCGCCGTGGGGTATCTCTATTCGATCCGTGACCGCGTCTCCGCCCGCAGCATCCGCAATTACTGGAACAATCTCTGGGGCATCCGGATCTCCACCGAGACCCTGGACTGGAACCTCACCGACGAGGCGGCTTTCTCGCTCTATCAGGGCGGCGTGATCGCGGCCGATCTCTCGGGCATCCGCCTGATCGGCACCGACGGCATTGAAACCGCCGCGGGAAACCACGCCTGGCAGGAGCCGGTCCTGACCGTGGAGGATACGCGCTATCTCGTCTTCGACCGGGCCGATTCCTCCTTCTTTTTCGGCTCGGAGGATGAAGAGATCCTATCGGGCGGTCCCTCAGGCGGGGTGACCTGCGCCTCCCTGTCCGAAGCCGGGCTGACCCTGATCAAAAGCGAAAGCGGCGATCTTTCCTCGGTGGAGGTCTACTCCAACCAGGGGCAGCTGATTTTTGAATACCATTCCACCGCCTATTTCGGCGCCCAGGCGCGGCTTTCGAACGACGGGAAGACCCTGGCCTTCGTGGGTCTTTCAGCCTCCGAGACTTCTTTCGAGACCACGGTCCTCTTTCTCGACGTGGAAAACGCCGAGCAGACCGCCCTTCTTTCCCTGGGAGAAGCTCTCCCGGTGGGTATGGCGGAGCTTTCCGACGGCGTGTTCGCCGTGATCACCGACGAGGCGCTCTACTCGGTGGAGAGAAGCGGCAAGCTCGTGGGCACCACGCGGTTCGGCACCGACACCCTTTCCTCCTATTCCTTCGGCAACGATTTCACCGCGCTTTTCTTCCGGCGAAACCAGACCGGTTCCCGGTATAAGCTCGCCACCTACGATTCCAACTCTTCTCCCCTCGGATCGATCTCCCTCCTGCACGAGCCGCAGTCGATGGCGGCGGAGGGGCGGCTGGTCGCCCTGGCCTTTGAAAGCTCCGTGGATCTCTATCCCGCGGCGCTGGGCTCCCATTCGACCACCGAGCTGGATCATTACGTATCCAGGGTCGCGCTCTCCCGGGAGGGCACGGTCCTGGCACTCTCCGACGGCACTCTGTATCTGAAATAACGGGATACGGGCTTCCGCCGGGCTTCCGAAAGGAGTGACTTTTCTTGATCGTCACGCTCATACTGCTTGCCATACTCGTGCTCTTTACGGTCCTCGGCCTGAAAAAAGGCCTCGTGCGCACGGTCCTGACCCTGATCGGCAACGTAGCGGCCTTCTTTATCGCCCGCGCCCTGGCTGATTGGATCGCCCCGATCATCACCGGCGAGATCCCGCTTCCCGGGATCGGCACCTCCCTGACGTCGGCTCTGAACCGCGCGGAGCTTACCGACCGGTCGATTGAAACGGTGGTCAGAGTCATGACCGAATACGGGTTCCCCGAGACGGCGGCCACCGCCGTGGCGGGGCGGATCGACCTTTCCGACGCCCACAGCCTCGCCGTGCAGGTCTCCAACACCCTGGATTTTCTGGTGGCCTACGTTCTGGTCTTCGCCGCGGCGCTGGTCGTTTCGATCCTGCTTCTGATCCTTCTGTCCGGAGTGCTGGAAGGATTGATGAAAATGCCGATCCTGCACGTGGTCAACGTCATCTCGGGCGGCGTCTTGGGCTTTGCCGCGGGGTTCGTGCTCTGCTGGGTGGCGGTGCTGACTCTGTCGTTCCTGGCTCCGCTGGTGGACGCCTGCTTCAGCACCACGATCTCCCAGATCCTCACCGCAAGCCCGCTTTACGACTTTTTCCTGCGCACCGGCCCCTTCCACATTCTCCTGTGAGAAAGGTTTCGGGCTTTGCTCTCTTGACGGATAAGGCCTGAAAGTCTATAATATAGTATTAATCAGAGAGTTTCAGCCCGCGCCTCCGCAACGCGCGGCGGCGCGGTTCTTACCGAACGACCGGGACCGACCGGCGTGGAAAGGAATCCCTTTTTTGACCCTATGAACAAAGTACTCTGTTCCCGCTGCAAAAAGAATCTTGCCGTGATCTTCGTCACGAAGATCGAAAACGGCGTTTCCTCCCAGGAGGGACTCTGCCTCAAATGCGCCAAGGAAATGGGCCTCAAGCCGGTGCAGGACATCATCTCCCGTATGGGCATCAGCGACGAGGACCTGGAAAACATCAACAACGACATGATGGAGTCTTTGGGCGACAGCGAATCACTTTCCGATCTGATCAAATCCGGAAGCGACGAGAACACTTCTGAGGACGGCACCCGCAACACCGCCACCTTCCCCTTCCTCGACAAGCTCTTCGGCGCTCAGAACGGCGATTATCCCGCTCCCTCCTCCCCCGCGCCCAAGCGCGAAGGCGCTCCTCAGGGCGACCCGGGCAAGGCGCGTCAGAACGCGCCCCGGAAGAAATTTCTGGAGCAGTTCTGCACCAATCTGAATCAGAAGGCTCTGGACGGAAAGATCGACAACATCGTCGGCCGCGAGACCGAGATCGAGCGTGTGATCCAGATCCTGAACCGCCGTCAGAAATCGAATCCCTGCCTGATCGGCGAGCCCGGCGTCGGCAAGACCGCCATCGCCGAGGGACTTGCGGTGCGCATCGCCGAAGGAAGCGTCCCCCTGAAGCTCAAGAACAAAGAGGTCTGGCTTCTGGACATGACTGCCGTGGTGGCCGGGACCCAGTTCCGCGGCCAGTTTGAAAGCCGCATGAAAGGCCTGATCGAAGAGATCCGCCGTCTGGGCAACATCATCCTCGCCGTGGACGAGGTGCACAATCTCGTCGGCGCGGGCGATTCCGAGGGCAGCATGAACGCCGCCAACATCCTCAAGCCTGCCCTGGCCAAGGGCGAGGTGCAGGTCATCGGCGCCACTACCTTCACCGAATACCGCAAATACATCGAAAAGGACGCCGCCCTGGAACGGCGCTTCCAGCCCGTCACCGTGGCGGAGCCTTCGGTGAGCGAATCGGTGGAGATCCTGAAGGGCATCCGGAAATACTACGAGGATTATCATCAGGTCACCATCTCCGACGAGATCTGCCGCGCCGCGGTCAACATGTCGGAGCGCTATATCACCGACCGGTATCTGCCCGACAAGGCCATCGACCTGATCGACGAGGCCTCCTCGGCGGTCAACCTCAAGAACGCCGCCCTTCCCGAGATCGATTCCATCGACCGGGAGCTGAAGCGCATCGTCGCCCGGCGCGAGGAGCTGACCCAGAATCCCGACGACAGCAATTACGAGGAGCTGGCCGAGTTGAAAAGTCGCGAGCTTCGTCTGGAGGACAAAAAGGCCGAGCTTTCCTCCGCCCGTCCCGCCGTCACCGAAAGCGATCTCGCCCACGTGATCGAGCTTTGGACCAAGATCCCCGCCTCCAAG